>JBJXEY010000107.1:0-3665 GCA_046153355.1 Burkholderiales bacterium | reverse complement strand
CGAACGCTCCCGTTCTACCTGCGCACCTCGCGCATCCTGGTCTGATTGTCCACTGCAGGCCGCAGGCGGTCGCCGCTTGCGTGCTTACTTCCTGCGCGCACGGCAGGAATTCGGCACGACCCCTAGTGGTTCGCAATCTATCAATGAAAGCACAGGGCGACACATCTAGGAGATTTTTATTACTGACCCATTTCTGAAAGAAACAACACCATGCGCAGAATGACACTTCCCATTCTTTTATTTGGGTATGCGGGCGCAGCATTTCAGCGCCAGGATTGGCGCGCTGGCTGGGCAAGGCACCGACACCTCGCCAAGGTGTAGCTGGCGGGTGCTACGCGAAACCACCGGTCACGTTCCGCGAAATGCGCAGTAGAAAAGCACCAGTCCGTTGACTTGGCATAGATTCATCAGCGAGGTTATATGATTTACTTTTGGCTTGTTGTTGTATTAATTGCGGTACCCGCAGCCGCTCAGCCTGACAGCGCCATTCGGAGGCCCTTGCTGACCACGCTAGTGATCGAGGCGCTCCGAAACAATCCCGAGATTCAGGCCGCACGCCGGGAAAGGGATGCGGCACAGCACAGGATCGCGCCAGCGGGCGCGCTCGATGATCCGATGTTCGAGGCTGGTGTAATCAATCTCCCGACCAACTCCCTGCGGGTTGACCGTGAAGACATGACCATGAAAATGATCGGGATCTCACAGCGCTTTCCGTATCCCGGCAAACGCGACCTGCGCTTGGATGTCGCAATCAAAGATGCGGAGACGGTCGGACATGGCTACCAGGAAACCGTGAACCGCGTGGTGCGGGACGTCAAAACCACCTATTTCGATCTGAGCCTCACGGTCGATATAACCAGGCTGCTCGAAAAAAACAAACTGATCGTCGAGCAGTTACTGCGGATTACCGAGGGCCGCTACGCGGCGGGAATGGGACGTCAGACCGACGTGCTCAAGGCGCAGACGCAGCTATCCAAAATGACGGATGAATTGATTAAGCTCGCGCGCGAAAGAAAAATCGTTGAAGCGGAACTCAATCGAATGCTTGGTCGCACGACCAGTTTCGCGGCACTGGTACCGGAATCGCCGCAATTGCGCGAGGACATTCTGAGCATGGAATCCTTGCGTGAAATGGCACTAACACAACGTCCGCAATTGCGTGCACTGCAAAGCATCATTGCCAAAAATGAAAAAACGCTGAATCTGGCGCGCAAAGAATACTATCCGGATTTCGATGTGCGCTTGTCGTACGGCCAGCGTGATCGGATGCCGGACGGATCAAGGCGCTCCGACATGGTAAGCCTGACCGTGGCAATCAACCTGCCGGTGTGGCGCGACACCAAACGCGCCCCGCGCGTGGCGGAGTCATTGGCGATGCTCGATCAAGCCCAAAGTATGTATGAGGCGCAGCGCAACGAGGTGGCCATGAAACTGAGCCAGCAAGCCGCGGCAGCCGAACAAAACCTGAAATCGGCGCACCTATACCAAACGTCCCTGCTGCCGCAAGCCCGGCTTACGGTTGAATCCACCATGAGCGCCTACCGGGTCAATCAGGTCGATTTCCTGACGCTGATGGAGAGTCAAATGACAGTGTTCAACACCGAAATCAGTATGGCGACTGCCAGCGCCAATTACAACAAGGCGTTGGCAGAAATCGATTTTCTCACCGGCAAGCCACCCGAATAATTCAAATGCCTATAGCAACGGAGCCTCGTGTGAAATCCATCGGAAAACTGATTATCTTAATCGCCTTGCTTGCCGCCGCGCTCGCCGCAGGGTACTGGTGGGGCAACACTAAATCGTTAACTACAGCGGCCAATTCGCCTGGCGCCGTCACGCCCAAGGGCAAGATTCTTTACTACCGCAACCCGATGGGCCAGCCTGACACATCGCCGGTGCCCAAGAAGGCGCCAGACGGCATGGACTATATACCCGTGTATGCAGACGATACAGCGGGGGCGCAGCCGAATAAGCCAAACGCGAAGATTCTCTACTATCGTAACCCGATGGGGTTGCCCGACACCTCGCCAGTGCCGAAAAAAGACCCGATGGGCATGGAGTATGTACCTGTGTACGAGGGAGGTGAGCCGGCTTCAAGCGGCCCTGTGGTCAAGATTAATCCCGACCGGGTGCAGAAGCTTGGCGTGCGCACTGAAATCGTCGAATGGCGTGAACTTACCCGCACTGTACTGGCGGTTGCAACCATACAGGCGAATGAGCGCCAGTTGCATACCATCTCGCCCAGATTCGAGGGCTGGATCCAGAAACTCCACGTGAACACAACCGGCCAGTTGGTACGCCAAGGCGAGCCCCTGCTTGAGGTCTACAGCCCCGATCTCGTGATTGCACAACAGGAGTATCTGCTCGCAGGGAAAGGCGTGGATTCCATGAAAGGCGCTAGTCCGGAGATCGAATCGAGCATGCGCACGCTCGTCGACAGCGCGCTGCAGCGCTTGCGCAACTGGGACATTTCCGAAACCGAGCTTCAGCGGTTGCAGCAAGAGGGCAAGGTAAGGCAATCGATTACGCTGCGCGCGCAGGCAAGTGGCGTAGTGTTGGAAAAACGCGCCGTCGCGGGCATGCGCTTCATGCCGGGTGAAATGCTTTACCAGATCGCGGATCTGTCTTCGGTGTGGGTGGTGGCGGATGTGTTCGAGCAGGACCTCGGATTGGTGCGACAAGGGCAGTCGGTAAATATTAGGGTTGACGCTTATCCGGATAAGGCCTTCACCGGCACGGTGACGTTTATCTACCCCACCGTCATGGCCGAAACTCGGACCGCCAAGGTGCGAATCGAATTGTCCAATACGGCTCGCCTGCTCAAGCCTGCCATGTACGCGCGGGTGGAGATTGCCTCAAGAGGCGGCCGCGGCAAGGTCTTAGCCGTTCCCGATTCTGCCGTCCTCGACACCGGCACGCGCCAATTAGTTCTGGTGCAACGCGGCGAGGGTTCGTTCGAACCACGCCCGCTGAAACTGGGCATGCGCAGCGACGGCTACATCGAAGTACTCGACGGGATCAAAGCCGGCGAGAACGTAGTAGTCAGCGCAAACTTCCTGATTGACGCCGAAAGCAACCTCAAGGCGGCGCTAAGCGGCTTCGGCCAAAGTGCTCAAGGTTTCAAGCCCGATGGGAAGGAACAGGTCAAGCCCGGCGCGTCGGGTTCGGCCCCTGCGCTTGCGACTCATCGTGGCGAGGGCAGCATAGAAGCCGTAGACTCGGCGCGCGCGACGGTAACGCTCGCCCATGGCCCGATCACCAGTCTCAAGTGGCCGGCAATGACCATGGACTTCCGGGTCAAGGATCCGGCATTGCTGCGGACGCTGAAACCAGGTCAGAAAATCGCCTTCGAAATGATCGAGGCGTCCGCCGGGGATTACGTCATCGTTCGCGTTCAGGCGGCCGGGGAGAAGTCCCCCTCCGCGGCCAGCCCTGCCTCCGGCGAACGCAAGGGGCGCTGAGATGCTGGGAAACATCATCGAGTGGTCAGTCCGCAACGTGTTCCTGGTGTTGTTGGGCACGTTCTTCATAGTTGCAGCGGGCATTTATGCGGTCATCAATACGCCGCTCGATGCGATTCCCGATCTATCCGACGTGCAGGTCATCATTTACACCGAGTATCCGGGCCAGGCGCCACAGGTAGTGGAAGACCAAGTCACTTATCC
>JBJXEY010000096.1:0-10226 GCA_046153355.1 Burkholderiales bacterium | reverse complement strand
CTCACATGGCATTGCAAATCAGACGCGTGGTGACCGGCCATGACCAAAACGGGCGCGCCATGGTGAAAATGGATTCGGTGCCGACGGCCAGCATCTCCTCCTTGCGGCCAGGGGTTACTGCATGTCTCGCATGGAGCACCGATAGCATTCCCGCCGATCTGAGTGACGAAGAAGACGGCGGGTTAAAAACGGTGAGTACCGCGCATGCCGGGGGCACGGTGTTTCGCATTGTCGAATATCAACCCGGCGCCACGCCGCGCAATCACCGCACCGCCTCAATCGACTATGCGGTGGTGATGGCCGGTGAGATCGACATGGAACTGGACGACGGTGTTGTCGTGACTTTGAAAACCGGTGACATCCTGGTGCAGCGCGGCACCATTCACAACTGGGTGAATAAGGGCACGGTGCCATGCGTAATTGCCTTCGTGCTGGTGGATGCCAAGCTGCCCAGCTTCGAGGCAAAACACCTTGGAACCGAGGGATAGGCCATGAATCGCCCGGCGCCGCTTTGGTATTTGCGCATGGTTGCGTGGATGGCTTTAGTTCTGACGGGTGCCAGCGCTTTTGCGCAGGCCTACCCAAGCCGGCCAATTCGCCTGTTGGTGGGTTTCGCCCCTGGGGGCGGCGTCGATATCAATGCCAGGTTATTGGCATCGCGACTGACGGAAATTTTCAACCAGCAGGTGCAGGTGGAGAACCGCCCCGGCGCGGGTACCAATATCGCCAATGAAGCCGTTGCCAAAGCGACCCCGGATGGTTACACGCTTTTGTTTACCAGTCCTGCGGTGGCAATCAACATGTCGCTCTATAAGAATCCACCATACGACGCGCTCCGCGACTTCGTGCCGGTATCAGTGTTCTCCGATAGCACCAATATTTTGGTGGTGCCCTCGTCTTTGCCCGTTAAAACCATCAAGGAGCTTATCGATTTAGCTCGCGCCAAACCGGGCACGCTCAATTACGCGTCGGCGGGATCGGGCACCACGCAACATCTGGCGGGCGAACTGTTTAACCTGCGCGCTGCCACCAAGATCGTGCATGTGCCCTACAAGGGTAGCGCGCCCTCCATTACCGCTCTCATGGCGGGCGAAGTGCAGTTGAGCTTCATCAATCCAGTGGCGATAGGCCAGCAGGTCAAGGCGGGGCGACTGCGTGCCTTGGGCGTGGCGGGGACCAAGCGCACAAGCCTAATGCCCGAAGTGCCGACCATCAAAGAGGCCGGTCTGGATGGGGTGGAGGTGGTGCTGTGGTATGGCTTGTTGGCGCCAGCGGCGACGCCACGCCCGATCCTGACAACCTTGGCCAACGGTGTTATCGCGGCGGCAAATACACCGGCCCTACGCCAACGCATGTTGGAGCAAGGCGCCGAGCCGGTGGGCAATACCCTCGATGAATTTGCCAAGCAGTTTCGCGATGACGTGGCGCGTTGGGCCGAGGTGGTGGCGGTTTCGGGAGCGACAGCCGACTAACAGATCGGGTCAGGGTCGGCGCTACGCAACAATTCGAAACTCAGTGGCCTTCGCTATCGGGCGCACCTGATTGCGCTCGCGTTTCATCTCGACAATGCCGTAATTCGACATTGTATTGAGGGTACGTGAAAGGTTGCCCGGCTTGCGGCCGGTTGCCTGCGCCAAGGAGGATATGGACTGGGGCTTGGTATCTTCGATAATCTTTAGAAGCGCGCGATTCTCGTCGCTCAACACTTCGGCAAGTGATCGCATTGAGGTAAACCAGATTTTCGGCTCATCAGGTTTGGGTTTGTACTCTCCACGGGCGATCGACAATATTCTCTCGCGAATTTTGCTTTGCGACATGATGCCAATCACGGTAGCTTTCATTTTTCTCTTTTGACCAAATAACCTTGATCCTGATCAATGATCTCTCCATGGAGGTCAAGCAGGGATTCGATTCCGGGGTCTTCATGCATCCCGCATTGTATCAACAGATGATATAGATGGCCAAAATCGCCTTTTCTATTGACGCTAGCGGAAGGTTGGGGGACACTTCACGCCCTTTTGTTACATGAACGCGGCGGCAAACACAGCCACCCTTTTGCACCGATGATGATTCAGCCAGGCAACCTACCTATCTTGCGAAGCTTGCGAGGAATGCGCTCGTTCGAATGGCAAATCGCTGAGCTATGCCCGGCGAGAAATTCTCGTCAGCATGGCAACCAAAAACAGTCAATCCTTCGTCCGGAGGACCATCAATAGCGGCGAATGCAGAGCGTTCACTCAAAACCCGGACAGCTAAGGCTTTCCGGGTTTTTTGCTTTTTGGACTAGGCAACAGCGAATAGGTCAGTCAAACCGCAGTTCAAGGCCGTCAACAGTCCGCCGACGACAATGGAATTGAAATGACTGGATCTGCCGTCAATGATGCGGCCCAGTTGGGCATCGGAGATGGAAATGCCCAGATCCTCAAGTTTGCGGCGAAGCGCTGATACGGAACGAACGCCGCGTTCGGCCATTACTACGCGGGTGCGCCATTTGAGCCGGCGCGGCTTTGCAGTACTGGATGTCATGGATTCGACCCTCACAAATCGAAGCCTGAATTATAGCAAACCTTACAGAATATGAAATATACTTGCATAAAATGATTGACAAGCAGTAAAACGCTGTTTAGACTCTGCTGCGTTGTCATCGTATCCAGACCTGATGCGACCCCGTTTAACCAGGAATCGAAGTAAGCCAAAGCCATGCAACCGAACACAGCCACATTCCAGAGATCGATAGAGCGGCGTAGCGCCGTGGGATCAATGTCGCCAGACGCTCGGTGTTTCGCTTGGTCCATCGTCGTTCCGGTGTCAATCGCGACCACGCGACTGGCGCAGGTAAATGACCGCGACTCCTATACCGCCGGCTTTTCGCTAAATGGCGGTCATGAGCCGAAGCGGACAGGAACAATTCGGGAGAAGTTTTTGATGTAAGCGTTCAATAGAACGAACAGCAAAGCCCGGGTTGATCCGCAAGGTCCCCGGGCTTTTTGTTGTCCGTTCGATTTTTAGCAATGTCCCGCTGGCGGAATCTGGCATACGCGCCGGTCTTAGAAACCGGATTCTCCGAGTTCGAATCTCGGGTGGGGCACCAGGAATTTGCTGTAACCGCGCCGGCATAGAGACCGGAACAAGGCGGATTGCTCTTTGAAAATTTGGATGTGGCAATAAGTTCTGTCGTCACCCGGCGAGGCGGGCGAATCGTGACCTCACACACGATTCCCTTTGTACCTCGCCGGGTGGGCTGGCAGAAATATCAATTTTAGGAACCGCAATGCAAAGCGCCGCGCGCCCGGCCCTTCAAGCCGGTGGTAGCGGGTTCGAGCCCCGCACGGTTCGCCAAAATCCCCGTAGCTCAGAGGATAGAGCGGCGGATTACGAATCCGCAGGCCGTAGGTTTGAATCCTGCCGGGGATGCCATTTATTACGCTGTCGTAGCTCAGTGGGAAGAGCACCCGCCTTGTAAGCGGGAGGTCGTCCGTTCGATGCGTGACCGACAGCACCAAAACATAGCCGCTGTAGCTGAGAAGGATTAGCGCGGGTTTGAAGCCCCCGAGAGGCCGGTTCGATGCCGTGCCGGCGGCGCCATGTTTTATCGGGATGTAGCTCAATCGGTAGAGCACGAGCCTTTGAAGCTCGGGGTTGCGCGTTCGAATCGCGCCGTCCCTGCCAAATTTATTCAGTGTGTAGCGCAGCCAGGCTAGCGCGCCGCGCTTGGAACGCGGAGGTCGTGAGTTCGAATCTCACCGCACTGACCAGTCAGCGTTGATCGTAGCTTAATCGGCAAAGCACTTGGATGTGAACCAAGTAGATGCCCGTTCGAATCGGGTCGATCACCCCAATTTATGCCGCCGTAACTCAATTGGCATCAGAGTGCCGCGCTTCGAACGCGGAAGTTGTGGGTTCGAGTCCTACCGGCGGCGCCAATTTTTATTGCCATATCCACTGCCACAGTTGGCAGAAAAAGAATTCGTCGCGAACGCGTTGTCAGCGGGCGAGGCTCTTGAGACCTCCCTGGTGCGCTCGTCCTGAAAATTGGATGGGCGCATACCGCGATGCGGGAACGATGGATACGTGCGGATGTAGCTCAGTGGTTGAGCGCGGGCGGCATGGCCCGAGGTCGTAAGTTCGATTCTTACCTTCCGCTCCATTTCCATGGCTCAGTTGGGTAGAGCAATCGGCTGATAACCGATAGGTCGCGGGTTCAAATCCCGCTGGAAAACCTAGGTCCTTGAAAGGCCTGTTTTATGTAGTGCCCGGGTTCGGCTTCGGCGGCAAGTGGTTTGCCGCGCCAGCCGTTCGAAATGTGCGCCGTTGGCGCAGGTTGGCGAGAAAGCAACAGCCATACGTGGCCGTCTATCCGATCGAATATGAGATTGGATTGGTCGATCGCGGGCGGCGCGGCTTGTCTCCCTTGCTTGCAACACGGTTGTCCCTCGAACGGCCGGGAAGCCGGAACCATTTTTATGAGAAGGAGAAAAACAATGTTGATGACTAAAGTGTTTGTAAAGAAAGACGAGCGCGCCATGCTGCTTCGCAAAGGCGATTTTGTAGACTTTCTTGGCGCCGGCGAATACACCTATTTCGATCCCTTGCATCGCCTTACTGTCGAGAAGTTTTCGTTGGCGCAAACCCAGTTCGATCACAAGTTGGTCGACTACCTGCGTATGGCGGAGCCGGATCTGGTGGCGCGCGAGTTCGTGACCATCGAAGTGGGCGCTGCACAAATCGCATTGCGATATGAGGGCGGAGTGCTGGTCGAGATTTTGCGTCCTAATACGCGTCGCCTTTATTGGAGGGGCTATATCGATGTGGCGTTTGAGAAAGTTGACATCGGGACCGAATGCACGATTGCGCCCGAATTGGTTCCCAAAGTAACGGCATTCGTCTCGCGCGGCCCGTTGAAGTTTCTTGGCAGCGAAGGGGTTTTCGTCGCCATGGTGCCTTCCCACAGCGTCGGGATGCTCTACGTGGATGGAAAGTTTTCGGGCTTGCTCGAATCTGGAATGCACTATTTCTGGCGCCATCTGCGCGAGGTGAAGGTGGAAAACATCGATCTGCGTTTGCAGGTGTTGGAGGTTGCCGGCCAGGAAATCCTGACGCGCGACAAGGTGAGCTTGCGGGTGAACCTGACCGCGGGTTATCGCATCACCGATGCCATGCTGGCATTTACGAAGCAGGCCAAGCCAATGGAGTTTCTGTACAAGGAGCTGCAATTCGGCCTGCGCGCGGCAGTGGGTACGCGCAGCCTCGATGAATTGCTCGAGAACAAGAGCATTACCAACGAGGCGGTTGGCGACACTATCAAGCGGCGCGTGCAAGGTTACGGATTGGAAATCGAATCCGTCGGGGTGAAAGACATCATCCTGCCGGGAGAGATGAAAACAATCTTGAATCGCGTCGTCGAGGCCGAAAAGGCGGCGCAGGCCAATGTGATTCGCCGGCGCGAGGAGACCGCAGCAACGCGGTCTTTGCTGAACACGGCAAAGGTGATGGAAGACAACCCAGTTGCGCTGCGCTTGAAGGAGCTGGAAACCTTGGAAAGGGTGACCGAGAAGATCGACAAGATCTCGGTATATGGCGGGTTGGATGGCATTCTCAAGGATTTGGTGAAAATCCGAGCTTGAGTCTGAATGTAAGTTTATGAGTCGCGCAATCGAGCCATCCTGCGGCGAAAGCCGCCGAATGGATATCGAGACGGAAATGAGATAGGCGAATTTATGAAAACCATGATCCTCACGCTCGATCAGGCCGGCCTGCCACAAGCTTGGGCCAGCATGGACGAGGCAATGACCTACCACGCCAAGAGGCAGGTTGCGTGGTCTTTGGGCGAGCGGGTGTGCGAATACCGCGGCGGATTTCAGCGCGATGGACGCCGTTCACGCCTGGAAACGCAGTCGATCCTGGCGCTTCGCGGCGTTGGGCATGCTTCACGCCTGTTGGCGCGTACGCCCGCGGTCAATAACGATTTGCTGTTCGCGCGTGATTGCCATTTGTGCGCGTACTGCGGTGCTGGTTTTAGCGATGGCGATTTGTCGTGCGATCACGTTTTGCCGGTATCCAAAGGCGGGCGCCATCTGTGGACGAATATTGTCGCGGCGTGTCGTGCGTGTAATTCTCGCAAAGCGGATAGAACGCCAGAGCAGGCGCGGATGCCGCTGCTATTCGTGCCTTACACGCCCAACCGGCACGAGCACTTTATTCTGCGCAATCGCCATATCCTCGCGGATCAAATGGCCTTTTTGCTGGACCGCGTGCCTAAAACTAGCCGGCTGCGAAAGTAGGACCCGCACAGCGCCACAGGTTGGCGCTGTGCGTTTTGTGCGGGTAAAAACTTTACGGCCAGAACCCACGCTCTAGCAGTTGGTGATAAAAAAGATTCAAGAAAGCTTTTAGCCGAGCCGGCCCGCCGTAATGGGCGAACTCCGCCGGCACTTTGAATTCCGCTTGAATCTCTCCCACAGTTTTTCCCGCAGCGATCATTTTCGAAACTTCGTCGCGCATCACCACGAAGTAGCGCTTTTGTTCTTCCAGATCGGCGACACCCCGGCCAATGTGCACCGGGCCGTGTCCGGGGATGTAGGTATCCACGGGTAGCCGCCGCTCGATAATGCGATCGAGGATCGCAATCCAATTTCGCGCATTGGAGAAAAACACCTGCGCTGATTCTCCAGGCCCTGGGTGGATCTCGGTGTCGAGCAAGTCGCCCATCATCATGACGCGCCTTTGCGGGATGTAGAGTGTTACGTCGCTGGTGCTGTGCGCGCTGCCTTCTTCGGTGAGTTGGAAGGTGAGGCCACCGAATTGCAGCGTCATGGCCCCATCAAAACCGATTTCGGGTTGCACCAGTTCTGCCTTCCGATACACCTCGAAACGCGGGTCCTTGGAAGCCTTGCGTTCCTCGAACTCCACTTTTTCCTGCATGAAAAGGTCGCGCATCTGCTTGCGCGTGGCGATGTAGATGGGCTTGTCCTCGCGAAAATGCCACACGCCAGTGGCGTGATCGCCGGAGGGGTGCGAGGAAATGACGTAGCGAACCTTTTGCTTGGTGGTGCGGCGGATGGCTGCCATCACTTGGTCGCCGGTGCGCACATCGGCGTCGAACACCACCACGCCTTCGGGGGTGACGACGAAGGCCGCATTACTCGACCCGGTGGGGTGTTGCATCATGTAGACATCGGCGGCGATTCTGCGCAACGTCATGCTGGTGGACGCGGGTTCGGCGGCTTGCGATCCGCCAACTAGACAAATTCCGCAAATGGTGGCGTTGGTGATTCGCCGTAAAAACGCGCGCAATGCAATAGCCAACATAGTTGCTCCCCGTTGAAATTAAAATCGTTCTTGCGTCAGTCTCGATGCTGCTCCCGTTTTGCCGAGTCGGATCATAATCCGGTTACCCATTTCGTTAAATTTTCAGTGAGGAAAAATGAAAATCACCGCGATCAACACCTGCATTCTTACCATTCCCATGCAACGCGAGATGAAAAAGCAATTCGCGCATCACAAGCTGGTGGTGGCGGAGATTTCAACTGACGAAGGCATTACCGGCCTAGGTACGACGCTGGGTTTTGGTGGCGGCAATGTCGAGGCCATCCAGGTGTATTTGGAAACCCGCTTGAAGCCGGCCTTGATCGGCAAGGACCCGCTCTACGTTCAGCGCCTATGGGATGCCATGACGCGCGGCGAGTCGGGAAAGAAACATGGTCTCGTGGCGTTCGCCATTTCGGCCATCGATATCGGGCTGTGGGATATCGTCGGCAAGGTGGCGAAGATGCCCTTGTATAAAATTTGGGGCGCGGTGAATGATCGCATCCCTGCTTACGGCAGTGGCGGTTTCGTCAACTACAGCATTGACGATCTCATCAACGAGGCGAAGAGTTATGTCGCCATGGGTTGTAAGTACTACAAAATGAAAATTCATCATCCCGATCCTCGCGAAAATCGAAAACGGGTGGAGGCAGTGCGCCGCGCGTTGGGCGATGGCGTGCGCGTGATGGTGGATGTAAATCAACGACATGATGTGCATGCGAGTATCGAGCAGGCAAGGATGCTGGAGGATTTGGATTTGCTTTGGTACGAGGAACCAGTCAACGCCGACGATGTGGCGGCCTGCGCCGAGGTGGCGCGTTCGATTCGTATTCCGGTGGCCACGGGCGAGAACGCCTACACCCGCTACGAATTTCGCGATCTCATCGAGGCGCGCGCCGCGCGTTATCTGATGCCGGATGTGCAGCATGCCAACGGTTTCTCCGAAACCCTGCGTATCGCCGCGTTGGCCCAGGCAAACCAATTAATCGTCTCGCCCCACCTTGCGCACGAGCTGTCGATTCATGTGGTGGGTGCCTTGTCCAACGGGTT
Source organism: Burkholderiales bacterium (assembly GCA_046153355.1). Taxonomy (GTDB): domain Bacteria; phylum Pseudomonadota; class Gammaproteobacteria; order Burkholderiales; family SG8-39; genus 2-02-FULL-62-17. The sequence continues at coordinate 1,871 of JBJXEY010000096.1, read as the reverse complement.
CCTGGTCGAATTCATGGATTGGATACCTACAGATTTGTTCGAGTATCCGTTGCAATGCGTGGAGGGTTGTTTCCAGATTCCGGAGCGACCTGGGCATGGCGTGGTGCTCGCGCCGGGCGCCAAGGAGAAATACCAAAGCGTTTGATGGATGGTACTTTGACGGGCGGGTCACCATGAATTGTTTTTCGCGTTGCGCCATTTTTGTGGCTGCGCTTGGGCTTGCCGGATGCGCGTCGCTTAGCCCGCGTTTAACCGCCTTATCCGATTTTCCCTCAGGTATTTTCCGCGACTGCGCCGAGTGCCCGGAAATGGTTGCCATACCGGCTGGCGCCTTTCTGATGGGATCGCCCGCGGACGAGTTAGATAAATGGGAGGGTGGGCGCGAAGATCCGCGGCACCCGGTGCGCATCCCGTATGCGTTTTCCATCGGTCGCTTCGAGGTAACGCGCGGCGAGTTTGGGCGTTTTCAATGGGAGACCAAACGCGTCATGGCGGCTTGCGCGCATTATAGCCAACAGACGTGGATTCACGATCCGGCGCGCAACTGGCAGGCGCCAGGATTCGCGCAAGATAACGAGCATCCAGTGGTGTGTATTTCCTGGGACGACGCTATCGCGTACACAAACTGGCTATCCAAAAAGTCAGGCAAGCGGTATCGGTTACCCAGCGAAGCGGAATGGGAGTATGCCGCGCGCGCGGGCGCCACGGGTGCACGTAATTGGGGCGAACGTATCGATGAAGGTTGCGCCTACGCCAATATTGGTGATGCGTCGCTCAAACGCGAGCAGGGCGTCGAAGCATTTGTCACCTGCGACGATGGTCAAGTGTTCACCGCGCCAGTCGGTTCTTATCGGCCCAATGCCTTTGGTTTGTACGACGTTCTGGGCAATGCCTGGGAATGGACCGCGGATTGCTGGAACTTAGGTTACGCGGGCGCGCCCGATGACGGCAGTGCACGGCTTGCAGGCGACTGTTCGATGCGCGTGCCGCGCGGCGCCTCCTGGAATAGCCACAAGAACAATGTGCGTCTCGCCAATCGCGGCAACTATCAAGCCGCGATCGGTTTTTATCACATCGGTTTTCGCGTGGTGCGCGAGCGCTGAGGGTGGATTTTAATAAAATCCTTGAGCGATCGACCTCCTATGCAATCTTAAAAATGATATTGATATTTGTTATTTGACGGCGCTGTTGCTTTGATCAATAAACAAATTAATTCAATTATTGAAATTGTTACTCTCAGGAGGCTATATGAAAAAGCTTGCTATTTCTGCCCTGTCGATAGTCTGGGTATTGAGCGCGGCACTGAGCGGCGCGGCCAACGCGCAGCAACGCTGGCCCACCGCGCCGGTGCGTGTTTTGGTCGCCAATTCGCCAGGCACCGCCACCGATGTTTCAGCGCGCGTGTTCAGCGATCATTTGTCGCGCGTGATCAATCAAGGCGTGGTAGTAGAGAATAGACCTGGCGCGGATGGTTACATTGCCGCGGAGCACGTTGCAAAGTCCGCCCCGGATGGGCACGCTTTGTTTTTCGCCTCGCAATCCATATTCGGCATCGACCCACATATAAAGAAGGTCATGCCAGTCGATCCGGATCGCGATTTCACCCATATCGCGGTTATGCTCGATGACACCGGGGCTTCAGGGGTGTTCGTGCATCCCTCCTTGCCGTTTAACACGATTCAAGAGATGGCGACATTTGCCAAAGCCAATCCCGGCAAGTTGTCCTATGCCTCGATCGTGCCTTTATTCTCCATGATCGGTTCCTGGATCAACAAGAAATCCGGCATTGATATTCTGGAAGTAAAATACAAAGCCGCGCCGCAGGCCTATCAGGATGTGCTCTCGGGGCGTGTCTCCATCATGCTCGATGC
>JBJXEY010000085.1:0-27543 GCA_046153355.1 Burkholderiales bacterium | reverse complement strand
TGTACTTGATCGGCACGCGCGCGATGATGGCGTACATGATGAGCGGCACCGAGGGCGCAAGCAGCACGCCCAGCGCGCTTGCGCTGGTCACCAGGCTGATGCCGCGCTGCTCGGGAAAACCCGCATTGCGCAATAGCGGCAGCAACAATCCGCCCAGCGCAAGGATGGTGACACCGCTACCGCCGGTGAACGCGGTGAAAAAAGAACACAGCACCGCGGCCGCGATCACTGTGCCCGTTACACCGGCGCCGAATATCGCGAGGAACACGTCGCCCAGCCGTCGTGCTGCGCCAGTGCGCGCGAAAATGAGACCGGCGAGAGTAAACAAGGGCAGAGCAGGCAGCGAGGGATTGACGGTGATCTGATAGTGCGAAAGCGGAATCGATGCCAGGGGCTGCCCTTCGCTCCAGAATAGCGCCAGCGCCAAGCCGCCCAATACGCAGAACACCGGTGCGCCCGAGAGCAGCACCAGGATCAACCACACTATCCCCGGCCACAAAGGCAGGGTCTTACCATCGAACTGCCCGGCCAGCATGAACCCTGCGGCCGGCAGAATCAGCGCGCAAGCCAAGCGAAGCCCAGTGGTGTTGCAGCAGCGCGAGCCCAGTTTCGCGCCCAGCAACAGAAAACCCGCTGGCATGGTTGCCTGCACCCACCAGATGGGCATGCCATAGGCAAGTGTTTGCGCGGCATCTATTTCGCTGGTAACAAAGCGCCAACTCGCCATGCCGAGCAAGCCGCAAATCAGCGCGGCGCTGCTCTTGGCGAAAAACTGTGTCGCTCCCTGCCAGCGTGCATCGCCCAGTGTTCCCAGGCCGCTGCCCAGGGTGGAGAGGTGCCCGTTGCGCTCGGCGGCGACCGCGCCGAACATGGCGAGCACCAGGCCAAGATGTTGCACCAGCACCGGGGCATTTTCGATGCCGCGGCCGGCAAGCGGGCGCAAAGCGATCTCGATGACCGGGATCACCATCATCAGCGCCAGCGCCGCCGAGGACAATACTTCGTCGAATCGCCCTAGACTGCGCAGGCGACCCACCAGGGTCCGCGCCAAAACTATCTGCCCTTGCCCAAGCGAAACGCTTTGACGTGTTCGAATACTTCGTCGAAGGTCGCAGCCGGTACCATGGCGCCGCGTATGCGCGGGTAGAGTTTCTCGGCCAAATCGTTCCATTCGCGCATCTGCTCGGGCGAGGGACGATTGATTTTTAACCCACGCTTTCTCATCGCTTCGACGGCTTCGTCGACCTCCTGGCGCGCCTTGACGCGCAACTGCCCGCCCACCCTGTCGCCCGCAGCACGCATCTTCTCCTGTAGCGCCGGTGACATTTCATCCCAGGCCTTTTTTGTGATCACCAGGGCGCCGACGATGGGCGCCCAGTTGATCTCCAACATATTGGGCGCGGAGTTATAAATTTGACTTGCCAGCGCGAAATAAGGTGTGGAGGGGACCACACTGATCATGCCGGTTTGCATCGAGGGCAGAATATCGTTGGTCTCCAGGGGCACAGGCGTGTAGCCCAGGCTCTTCATGATGTCCTGCTGTTCAGACTCTGATCCCCAGGCAAAAAATTTCATCTTCTTGTAGTCATCCGGGCGCAACGCTGCTTCCTTGGAAAAAAACCTCACCCAACCGGCATCGCCCCAGGCAAGCACTACGAAGCCTTTGCTGGCGAAATTTTTCTCTACCGCCGGGCGCATTTTTTCGCGCACGTAATCCAGTTCTTCCCAGCTTTTGAACAACAGCGGCAGGTTCTGCAGGGCACTGATGGTGGGGTCGATTTCACGCAAGCCCACCACCGAGAGCAGCGCGCCTTGTAATTGCCCGATGCGCATGCGGCGCGACATCTCGGCCTCGCCGCCCTGGCTGCCATCGGGATAAACCAGATACCTCGCGCCGCTCTCCTGCCCGGCACGCCACACCTCGCCCAGTTCCATCATTTGGCGGTGGTAGAGCGAGTTCTTTGGCGCGAGGGTGCCGATGCGCAATTGTTTATCGGCCGCAATAACCCCACTCGTGGCAAGACCCGCCATAAGCATCATGCCAACCATGGCTAACCTGCCGGTCCGGTAGTTGCGTGTTTTGTTCATGCTCCAAGGTCCTTTAGAAAAGGTCGTCCGCTGTATCGAGTAACCACTGCGCCCGCTCGCGCATCACTTCGTTTTCCAGATCGCGGCGCGCACCGCTCACCGCCAATGCCTGGCGTAACAGTGCTTCAAACCCCGCGCGGTCCAATGCCGGCAGGGCCACGCCTTCCGCCTTGGCAACGTAGGCCGCAGCGTTTTTACCGCCACCGGCCGCGATTGCCTGATCGAAATAACCAGTTGCTCGCTCGCGTGAGCCGCCGGGGCGCGCGCTTTCGAATGCGCCCATCAGACTCGCGAGCGCTCCGTTGCCATGGTTGGGTTGTTTCTCCCAGGCCAGATGGGCGAGGCGCACCGCCAGTGGCAGATCGGCCACTGCATCGGGATCGTCCTTAGACAGTGATATAAAACCGCCCCAGGATGCCGCTGCCCAATAAGCCACGCCGATATGTTCATCGGCAAGACGCGGCCACAAGGAGGGGTTGTTGCTGGCAAGGGCTTTGGCGAAGCCTGGCGAACGCTGCTCCAGCGCCGCCATGGCATGACGATGGGCACGCAAGTAAAGGCGCGCGGCGCGCTCGCGCAGTTTCTGCGCTGCTTTGGCGTCCCTGGATTCGATGCGTTCTGCTTCGGTGGCAACGAAGGCGTAGGCGTAGCGGCTGTATCCGCCGGCCACGGCTTCGGTCAACTTAAGATTGCCAGGGGACCGGCGTAACAGCGATTCGGAGAGTTTGAGATAGAAGGCGCTTGCTTCACGCGCCAAAACCAAATCCTCCTCGGATGCCTGTCCCTGGCCCGCCAATTGTTCGGCGACGCCGTCGAGGATCAACTGGCGCGGCGAACACGCGGCAAGCACCAAGGCAGCCGCCAGCAAAATCCCGCGCGCCAGTGCGATATACGAGCGATCACCAAGTTGTAATTTTTGTGGAGTCAAATTCAAGACAGAGGTGTTTTTTCCAAAGTTATCTTCTTAATATGAAACTACAGTGACAAACATATCGGCCCGAGCGGCGCCAATCCGTGTGGGTGCGTCCTGCGAGATATTGCCAGCCGATGATTGGCAGACCAATGTACTTTGCCGGCGTACTTCCAGAGAGTGACCTTCTTGACCGGACTCTTCAACCAAATTGGCAAACGTGTCGATGGCAGTGCAGCGTCGTTTGCATACCTCCTGTTTTGCGTGGTGATGACAGGCGTGGTGTACTTCGTTGGATATCGGGCTCTCGCGATCTACGCTTTGAGCTTCTGGCACTACTACCTTTATTGGCTGGCGTATCGCTATGGCGCGGCTTCGCTTCGCGTCTTCAAGCGCGACGCCATTTTGATGAAAAGCGTATCGCTTCTCGTCTTGGGGGTGGCGTATATAGCTGCTCCGCTCGATCTGTTGTCGTTGGTTGTCGTCTCTGCTGGCTTCGCTCTGAATATCATCTCGGCCAGGGTTCTGGGCGCGGATCGCACCTACTATGGCCATGAATTGGCCGGATTGCCTCATCGGCAAATCAGCAGCTTTCCCTATTCATGGATTTCGCATCCGATGCTGGTGGGAAACATGGCGGCCTTTGCCGGTACCCTCTTAAACGACGAGTTTCGTCAACAGTGGTGGCCGTTGGCTTGTTTGCATGTGGCGCTGAATTTTGCTTTGTTAGTCATGGAGCAGGTGGTCACGCCGTTACGCCGCGGTTCTGGTAATGCCCCAAGCGGCAATAAAGCTGCTGGTGCCCGCCCCAATTCGATTCGAACCGCCGGCCTTGGCATAGCTGGGGGCGCCGCGTTAGGCGGTGCTTTGGGCGGCCTTGGGTCCTGGGCGATGGAGCGCGGTACGCTGATTGGCGCGGGAATTGGCGCATCGGTCGCCATGCATGCAATTGCAATATTTCTGTGCTATTCAATCCCGGCACCCGATAAAAGCGGTGAATTGAAAATGGAGGATTCCCCATGAGCGATGTAACCCAATTGGTCAATGCGCATATCGAGGTAAGTGCAACACCCGAACGCCGCACCAAGGCAATGCGGCGCTTCCCGGCAACGGTGGGTCGATTTGAGGCTAAGGTGGCGCGAAGCACGATTGATGATCTGGTGTTTTGGGTCGAAGACCGCTACCGCGAAGACCTGTTGCTGCGGCCATCGAAACACGTCTATGTCCGTCTGCTCCCCAGTGAAGTGATCGATAAGGTCGATCACCTGCGCGATAGCGCAGTCATTCGCGAAGCAATTCTGGAGCAATTCGCGGCCGACAACGTCATCACGCCGATGAAACATACCGATGAACTGTATATCTCTCACTACAACAAGGACTACGGCGGCGATCAGGGGCTGTATGACAAGCACTACGACGGCAACCTGCGTTTTTTATCCTTCGGTTGCGTGGTTCGCGCCCTGATTTATCTGCAGTCCGATGCGACCTACAAAGTCGTTTTTGCCGACAGCAAAGTCGAACGGGCCTTCACCACCTATGAATTCGGCTTGCTTGATTTTCATCGCGAGTTGCACTGGGTTGAAGGCGAATACAACCCCAACGATCAGCAACGCATACTGCTCAAATGCAATTACCTGATTGCGCCGAAAAACGCCACCTTCCTCGCGCGCGCCGTGCTTGCGGCGAATACCTCCGTTTTCTATGTGGTGAAAGCGGCGATGGAATATTCGAAAAGCCCTAAGAATCCGCCTCAGTTCGTGGTGGGTGTGTTGTGCAATGTATTCCGGCGGATGAACAACATTCACCCTTTCATTCCACTGGCGCTCATTCTCCTTGCCTTATCCGGCGTTGCCTTGGGACTGCATGGATCGATAATGTAGCCGTTCTTTTATGTCGAAACCGGTTCATCGTTCAATCGCGCGTCCGACGCAGGATGATAGGCCGACATCAGAGCGGTGCGCGTCGCTTCGAAACACGCCTCCAGCGCCTGGAACAACTCGCGATTGCCGCGCCGCTCGCCGTCGCGGCAGTTGCGTTCCAACTGCGCCGCGAGCGCGGCGAGCCTGACGGCGCCCAATCCGCCGGCCGAACCTTTAATTGCGTGTGCATGCTCGCGCAACACATCCAATTCGTGGCGGTCCAGCACCGCTCGCATTCTTGACAAGTGTTCCGCGGTCGCATCGTCAAAATTGTGCAGCATACGATCCAGATCCTCAACATCTTCGGTGAACGTCTGTAGAACCTCATCAATGGTTTGGGGATCAAAAAGTGCGTCGCCGGGCGGACTTGCCGAGATTGGCACGATGACCTGAGCGTTGCCAAGAACCTTGGCCAAACGCTGCGTGGTAACCGGTTTTGACAAATAGTCGTCCATTCCCGCCGCAAGATACCGCTCCCGATCACCGTCCAGGGCATTGGCAGTTAGGGCAATGATTCGCGGCCGTTTCGCACCGTCGCGCTCAATTATCCGGCGGGTGGCTTCTATGCCATCCATTCCAGGCATTTGAACATCCATCAGTACCACGTCGTATTCCCGGCGTGCCGTCGCATCGAGCGCCTCCTGGCCGTTTGCGGCGCTATCGGCGGCGATCCTCATGCGGGCCAGCATTTTTACCGCCAGTCTCACATTTACCGTGTTGTCATCCACCACCAAAATCCGCAGTCGATCCAGCGACCCATCTAGGGCAATCGCCGGTCTAGGGCTTATGCTGTGATCGAAGGTCTCGAATGTTTTCCGCAGGGCTTTCGCGATGGTGGCAAGAAATAATTTTGTCCGTATCGGTTTGGCGAGCAACGCGCAGAATAAGGTTTTCTCAGAGGCTGATATCGTGGTGGTGGAGGATGAGGCCAGAATCAGCGGCAACGCCGTCAATGCAGGAATCGCGCGAATCGTTTTTGCCAACGCCAAGCCATCCATTTGCGCCATGGTGAGATCGATGATGGCGGCGTCAACGTATCCGCCTTCTAGCAACCAAGCTAGCGCCTCTATCGGCGCGAGGAAGGTATGCGTCACCGCCCCGGCTCTGTGCAGACGGGCACGAAACAGGTCCAGGTTGACCGGGTGGTCGTCCACCACCAGTATTTTGCATCCCTCAAGAAAGCCGTAGCCGATCTTGGCCGGCATCGTAGAGAATCGCGCCAATACCGTGAAACTGAATGTCGATCCGGCGCCCGCCGCGCTTTCGGCCCAGATTTTGCCATCGAGCATTTTGACCAATCCCGCGCAAAGTGCCAGTCCGAGTCCAGTTCCGCCATAGTTGCGCGCGGTGGAGTCATCGGCCTGCATGAAGGGTGTAAAGATTCTCTCGATATTCTCCGCGGCGATGCCAATACCGGTATCTGCAACGCTAAACAACAGTTCCACTTTATCGCCGTCAACCAGTTGGGCCTCGACTCTAACGGTTACCGCGCCACGCTCGGTGAATTTAATGGCATTGGTCAACAAGTTGAGCAATATCTGCCGAACCCGAGTGAGATCGCTGGTCACTCGTCGTGGCACCTCAGGATCTATCGAATAGGAAAGGTGCAGGCTCTTGGCTCGCGCCTTCTGGCCCAGCACATCGAGAGCCTCGTCGAGCAATTCCTCGAGGTCGAACTCTATTGGCTCCTTGACAATTTTTCCCGCCTCGAGTTTTGAGTAGTCGAGGATGTCGTTGATAACCGCAAGCAGGGAATCCGCAGCCACCCGAATCGTAGTGGCGAACTCATGCTGCTCGGGGTCAAGCGGTGTTTCAAGCAACAACTCGCCCATGCCGATGACGGCGTTCAAGGGTGTGCGGATTTCGTGGCTCATGGTCGCGAGGAACGCGCTCTTGGCATTGACCGCCGCCTCGGCCTGCTGGTTGGCGGCAGCCAAATGCTTGTTGGCCAGTGCCAGATCCTCGCTGCGAAGTTGTAACGCCATTCTTTCCGCTTCCAATTTTCCCGCCATTTCCTGCATGGCTAGGCGCACCGCATCGAAGCCATCGCCGTTGGCCGAGTCGGATAGCGCGGGCGGTTGCCCTTGCGCTATCTTGCCCGCCAGGCTGGTCAACTGCTCCACCGGTTCGAGCACGCCCTTTACTGTGGCCATGGCAATAGCCGCCCCAAGCACGGTGCAAATGGCGAGAATCACAGCCAGCACCAGATTGCCACGATCCAGTGTCGCCGCCGCCTCGGTGCGCGCGCGTGCGCCTTCGCGCGCGAGTGCTGGAAGAATCTGGCCTACCAATAGGGTATCGACTTCCCCCTGTAGGGTGATGAATGCCGAGAGGCCATTGCGTTGCTCGCGATAGGCGGTAAGTATGTCGGCGATGGCGCTTTGCGCCGCGGCAAAGCTTTGTTTGATCTCATTTAATTGCCGTCGTTCAATGTCGCGTGGTTGCGTGGCCATATAGATGCGGTGCTGATCGAGAAACTGGCTGGTCGAATCGTCTGCCCGTGTCACCCATGCTTCATCCAGGGTGGTCAGGAAACCCAAGAGCGCGCGCTCCGAATCGTAAAGGCTGAATTTCATTGCGTGGACCGCGTTCTCCCGGTCGACGCGCGACTTTGTCGCAGCGGAAGCGGTGATTTCGTCGAGACGATTGTGTACGTGGTTGGCAATGTTCAACATATCTCCGGTTCGCCGGGAGATGTTCGATTCGAGCAATACCAATGCCTCGGCCTGCTCGGCGAATTTGCTGAATCGCTGTTCGGCCTTTTCGCTCAACAGCTTGATTTCGCCGGTGGTGGCCGTCTCGCGCAGTTGTTTGGCGCTGGCAGCAAAGCGTAGCGTCTCAACGCGGATAGTTTCCCGCTGTGCCGAATCGCGGTTATAGAGAAAACCTGCGACGGCATTGCCGATTTTCTTATGGCTTTGTTCTAATGTATCGACCAATACCCTGGCGGGTTCGGTCTGCGCGACGGTCGCATCCAATCTGTCGGTGGCGATCATCGAGTGGTAGATCGCCATGCTCGCGGCGGTGAGAAATAGGAAGAGCAGCAGCCCGACCCCGGCGATGACTTTCTGCGGCAAGGACAGGCGCCAATTTTGGTTCTTGGCACCCAGCCGGCCGCGGAAAAGGCCATCAAATACGCTGTTGCGCGTGACGTCTTGAAACTTTAGTTCCATTGGGGCCCGATAACGACGTGAGTAGCGCGCGAACGCGGAAAATTGATCATCCGCGCCGAATGTTTCGCTTGCGTTACCTTGTCGCCAAAAAAGGCTCTATGTCACGCACTTGTCACAACAGGGCACTAAGGTATGTCGGCATGCAAAACCTCTTCTACGGCAACAATCGACTGTCTCTGACGATGGCGTCGCGCGCTATCGGTGATCGCGTTGCCTTGCCCGGGCGAAATGTTGTAATCGCATTGGTATCGACCCTGATGCTTACGTTTGGTCATGCGGTGGATGCACAATCCTTGCAATTGAGAATCGACGGATCGAGCACGGTTTTCCCGTTGACTGATGCCGCAGCGGAAGAGTTTCAGAAGGCAAGAAAAGGGGGCGTCCGAATCTCCATCGGAATTTCGGGTACCGGCGGTGGCTTCCGTAAATTCTGCCGGGGCGAAACCGATGTATCGAATGCCTCAAGGCCTATTCTTAAAGCGGAATTGGAGGAATGCGCGAAACATGGCGTGCAATTTATCGAGATGCCGATCGCGTATGACGCTTTGACGGTGGTGGTCAACCCCAAGAATCCCATTAGTTCAATTACTGTGGACGAACTCAAGCGCATGTGGGAGCCAGACGCGGAGGCGAAGATTCTGCGCTGGAATCAGGTAAACCCGAATTTCATCGATCGGCCATTGCGCCTTTTTGGCGCCGGTCGCGATTCCGGTACCTATGATTACTTCACCGAGGCGGTTGTCGGGTCGGCAAAATCCAGCCGTAAGGATTTTGTGGCCAGCGAAGATGACAACGTGTTGGTTCGCGGCATCGCCAACGACGGCGACGCCTTGGGATTCCTAGGTTACGCGTACTACGCGGAGAACCGGCATCGCTTGAAAGCACTGTCCATTGCCTGGCGTGGCGGGCCGCCGGTGGCGCCGTCGCTTGATTCGGTGCTCAAAGGCAGCTACCAGCCGCTTTCCCGTCCTATCTTTATATATGCTGCGTCGGTTAGTCTGGAAAAGGCTCCATTGCGCGAGTTTCTTGATTACTACAACAGAAATGCCGCTCGCATTGTGCGCAAGGTCCTCTACGTGCCTTTGCCGCCGGAGGCCTATTTATACAATCTTGGTATCCTGAAGAACCAGCGTTTTGGCACCAAGTTCGGCGGTGAGAATCGGATTGGGATGACGATCCTCGACTTGATGAAAATGGAGGTCACCCCTTGATAGCGGTTGCGCTGGGACAGTCGCAACTCTAGCAAGCGGCCGACCTCCGTCGGAATGGCCACTCCGACGGAATGGCCAAGAAGGCAAGTGACGAAGAAATCGGACTACCCCGTTATGAAGATCGTCACCGGCCACGGCGTCAAATCGCTACCGGTCCAGTTGCTGGTGCTCATTATTTGCGTCGCCAGGGTGCTCATGTTGCCGGTATTGAGCGGCCCGGTGTAACGCGAGTTGTCCTCGGGAAGGCTGATTGAGGTTCCGGCAAGCGAAGCCGGAATGTCGCCCGCCGCGGCGCCGCCAACATTGATACTGGCAAGCAATTGGTCCAGTGTTATCTCGCCGGCGCCGCCGGTCAGCAGATTGGCGATGCTGCCTTTGAAGGCGTAGATGGTTTCCGCCGTAGTAGATATACCGCCCGGCGCGCCGGTGGCCGCGCCTTTATCGGCGACGGGATTGGTGCCTGCCGCCTGATCGGGCTGGATGGTAACGATGCTGCCCGGGGCATAGTGCTTGTCGGCTGTCCACAGCATCGCCGATTCATTGGTGACACCGGCAAAACCGTTGGCATTGCTGTAGTTGCGATCAGTAAAGCCGATTTGCGTGCCGGCAGGAGTGCTCTTGGTCAGCATGAACGCGAAGGCATCTGGCGCATCGCCATTGGCGCCCATGAAGAGGATGTCGCCGATGGTTAATGGCGCGCCGATCTTGCCCGGTGAACCAATATTGGCAGCAACCGCAGGTTGAGCGAAACCACCGTCAATCCCAACGGCGGCGGCTTTGTACGCAGGCGTTGAGGTGGACACGCCATCCCACACCGCCGAAGTGGTGGCGGTGCCACCGTAGGCGGCGCCGGCGTGGCCCACCACGAAGCTAACGCCAGTTGAAGCGGTAGAGGGCAGGATCACGCTTGCGTCGCTGGCGGTCTTGTTGACACCGGAGTAGTTAAACGAAGTCACCACGCTGCCCGAGGCGTTAAACAATACGATGGTGTCGCCACTACCCAGACCCGGTCCGCCCACCGCCACGGTGGCCACATCGGTACCCAAACCCCAGGCAGTCTTGAATGTGGCCGGATCGGTTGCGCCGCCTACCACTACCAGGCGCTGGCCTGCGGCGATGGAGGTGCCACTGGCGAAGGTGGCGCTGGCGGCATCGGTGAAGGAGGCCGAATCGTCATCCCACTTCCAGCCGCTCAAATCCACCGTGGTCGAGCCAAAGTTGTACAGCTCGAAGAAGTCGTTGGGCGAGGCATTCGAATTCACTTCGCTGATCAGCAAGGTAGCCGCCGCTGTCGTTGCCGCTCCCTTGGCGAAGTTCAACGTGGTCGCATTGCTAATACCGGCAAACGCATTGCCCGCGGCATCCTTGATTACGCCGCTGGCAAGCTGCACGTTGTAGGCGTAGCCATTGAGTAGATCGGCGCCGGGATTGATATCCACCGTGGTGCCGCTAATAGTCACCTGGGTAATGTCGCCCACCGCGATGGTGCGGGTGTCGACTACGTTGTTGCTGTTGACACCGCTGAGAACGATATTGCCCGTACCCGCAGCCACCGCCTCATTGAAGGTGAGCACGATGTGGTTGCTGGTGACGCCAGTGGCATTGTCGATAGGCGAGGTGGACACCAGCGTGGGCGCCTGTGTATCGGCAATGGTGGCAAAACTCAGTGTATTGCCCGAGAGCGCGGCCACATTGCCGCCGTTGGCATCTTTGAGCACCCCGGCGTCGTAGGTCAGCGTGTAGTTTTTGCCAATGGTCAGATCGGCCGTGGGGTTGATGGTCACGCTGTTGCCACTGAAGCTTACCTGCGTGGTGTCACCTGCGGCGATGTTGCGCGTGTCGCCGGCGCCATTGCTTAAAACGAAGTTGCCCGTACCGGCTGTTACCGGCTGGTTAAAGTTTAAGTACAAATTGCTGCCCAGACCCACCGCGTTCTTATCTACCGTGGGCGAGTACACCAGCAATTCGGGCTTGTCGGTGCTGCCACCGCCTTCTTCGCCCACCACGTAGATATTGCCGGCACCATCCATGGTGATGCCTTCGTTCTTGGCCGCGCTACCCACCAAGAGCGAGCTCTGAACGTTGCCTGCGCGGTCGATCTTGACCACCTTGCCTTCCACCGCGCCCAGGATCAGCATCTGGCCGTAATCCCCAGCGGTATTGGTCAATATGTTCGACAGCGCGAATACATCGCTGTGCGTCGAAAGGCCGGTTTTGGCCGGATCGAACAAGTCGGTTGAGTTGACCGCGGTGGCTGAACCATTGGAAGCGGTGCCTGCGGCAAAGTCCACCGTGGTCTGGAACACGCCTAGTGGTGTGGCCTCTTTGACGGCGATGTAGCCACCTGTCATTGGGTCGAGGGTCAGACCCTCGATGCCAATGTTGCCAATGGTGGTGCCAAGCTTAACCGTGCGTACACCGCTATCCCCTCCCAGTGTGGCGCCAGCGGTGTAGGTGAACTCGTTGAACTCGCGGTCACGCTCCTCGACAAACACGAACTTGCCCCCGCCAATGTAGGCAATGCCTTCGGGGTCGTAGAAGAAGGTGCCTTGCGGGCTGGTACCCGCGGCCAATGCCATCGAGTTCACCAGCACCCCTTGTTTGGTGACTTGTGCCACCGAAGTGCCACCGTCACCCACCACGAATAACGTATCGGTGTCTTTGTTGTAGGTAACCCCTGATGCCTCGTGCGCGAGTTTGTTGGCCACCAGCGGATCGGCCGGCAGCGCGTAGCGGCCGGTCTGGGTGTAGTTCGCCAAGTCATAGGTGTTGCCGGGGGCGGCAAAGCCTAGGCTCGGTGCGTTTATCGCACCGAACACCACACCGGGCGAACCGATATTGGTGCTGAGCAAAGCTTGGGCAAAACCACCATCAACGCCGACCGCGGCGGCTTTATAAGTGGGCGCGGAAGTCGATACGCCATCCCACACCGCTGACGTTGTCGCGCTACCACCGAAGGCAACGCCCGCGTGTCCCGCAACCAGGCTGGCGCCAGAGGTTGTTACCGATGGGGCAATCGTCGTGCCATCGGTCGCTGTCTTATTAGTGCTTGAGTAGTTAAACGAAGTTACCACGGCCCCTGCGGCATTGAACAACACCACCGCATCTCCCGGTGCGCCGCCCAGACCGGGTCCACCAAAGGCCACTGTGGGTACATCGCTAGCTAAGCCCCAGTTGGTTTTGAATGTCGCATCGGTAGTGCTGGCAACCACCACTAAGCGCTGACCTGCGGCGATGGTGGTGCCGCTGGCAAAGGTGGCGCTGGCGGCATCGGTGAAGGAGGCCGAATCGTCGTCCCACTTCCAGCCGCTCAAGTCCACCGTGGTCGAGCCATAGTTGTACAGCTCGAAGAAATCTGCAGGCCCTGCGTTCGAATTTACCTCGGTGATCAACACGTTGGGTTTTACTGGCCCTGCGGTGGTGAAGTCCAATGCGGTGCTACTGACGATACCTGCGAAATTATTACCGGCAATGTCCTGGATCACACCGCTTGCCAGCGTTACCGAGTAGTTGCTGTTGGCAAGCAGATTCGCAGCCGGGTTAATGGTCACGATCCCGCCGTTGACGCTGACCTGCGAGGTATCCGTCACCGCAATCGTTCGGGTGTCCGCGGCATTTGCCGTGTTGGTGATAAGGATGTTGCCGCTGCCGACTTTGACCGCTTCATTAAAGGTGAGGGTCAAATTGTTGCCAACGGCAGCGCCGGTGGCATTGTCAACCGGGGAGGAAACCGTCAGGGTCGGCGCGGTGGTATCGGCCTGGTTGCTGGCTGCGACCAGCCCTGGCGAGCCGATATTGGTGGCAACCGCGGGCTGTGCGAATCCGCCCTCGACACCGACAGCGGCGGCTTTGTAGGCAGGCGTTGAAGTCGATACGCCATCCCACACGGCTGAAGTAGTGGCTGTACCACCATAGGCGGCACCAGCGTGGCCCACCACGAAGGTCACACCCGTCGCAGCTGCCGCCGGCAGGACCACACTCGCGTCGCTGGCGGTTTTGTTGACTCCAGAATAGTTAAACGAAGTCACTACGCTGCCTGATGCGTTAAACAAAACGATGGCATCGCCGCTACCCAGACCCGGCCCGCCCACGGCCACTGTGGCCACATCGCCACCCAAACCCCAAGCGGTCTTGAATGTGGCCGGATCGGTTGCGCCGCCCACCACCACCAGGCGTTGGCCCGCGGCGATGGAGGTGCCACTGGCAAAGGTGGCGCTGGCGGCATCGGTGAAGGAGGCCGAATCGTCATCCCACTTCCAGCCGGAGAGGTCCACCGTGGTCGAGCCATAGTTGTACAGCTCGAAGAAATCGTTAGGCGAGGCATTCGAATTCACTTCGCTGATCAGCAAGGTAGTCGCCGCTGTCGTCGCCGCTCCCTTGGCGAAGTTCAGCGTGGTTGCGTTGGCAATACCGGCAAAGGCATTGCCTGCGGCATCCTTTATCACCCCACTGGCAAATTGCACGTTGTAGGCGTAGCCATTGAGTAGATCTGCACCGGGGTTGATATCCACCGTGGTGCCGCTGATGGTCACCTGGGTGATGTCGCCCACCGCGATGGTGCGCGTGTCGGTGACATTGCTCGCGTTCACGCCGTTGATGACGATGTTGCCGGTGCCCGCAGCCACCGCCTCATTGAAGGTGAGCACGATGTGGTTGCTGGTGACCCCGGTGGCATTGTCCAGCGGTGAACTGCTCACCAGCGTGGGGGCTTGCGTGTCGGCGATGGTGGCAAAGCTCATTGTGTTGCCCGAGAGCGCAGGCACGTTGCCACCGGCGGCATCCTTGAGCACCCCGGCGTCGTAGGTCAGCGTGTAGGTTCTGCCAATGATCAGATCGGCCGTCGGGTTGATGGTCACGCTGTTGCCCTTGAAACTTACCTGAGAGCTATCGCCCACGGCGATGTTGCGTGTGTCGCCAGCGCCATTGCTCAAGACGAAGTTTCCCGTGCCGGCTGACACCGCGTGGCCGAAGGTCAGATATAAATTGCTGCCCAAGCCCACCGCGTTCTTATCGACCGTAGGCGAGTACACCAGCAATTCGGGCTTGTCGGTGCTGCCACCGCCTTCTTCGCCCACCACGTAGATATTGCCAGCACCATCCATGGTGATGCCTTCGTTCTTCGCGGCACTACCCACCAAAAGTGAGCTTTGGATGTTGCCGGCGCGGTCGATCTTCACCACCTTGCCATCCACCGCGCCCAGGATCAGCATCTGGCCGTAATCCCCGGCGGTATTGGTCAAGATGTTGGACAGCGCAAACACATCACTATGCGTGGCAAGCCCGGTCTTGGCCGGATCGAACAAGTCGGTTGAGTTGACTGCGGTGGGTGAACCATTGGAGGCGGTTCCCGCAGCAAAGTCCACTGTGGTCTGGAACACGCCTAGCGGTGTGGCCTCTTTGACGGCGATGTAGCCGCCGGTCATCGGGTCCAGCGTCAAGCCTTCGATGCCGATGTTGCCGATTGTGGTGCCCAGTTTCACCGTGCGCACACCACTGGAGTCTCCCAGCGTGGTACCGGCAACGTAGGTGAATTCATTGAACTCGCGGTCACGCTCCTCGACAAACACGAATTTGCCACCGCTGATGTAGGTAATGCCCTCGGGGTCGTAGTACAGCGTCCCCTGGGGGCTCGTGCCAGCGGCCAAGGCCATGGAGTCCACCAGTACACCAAGTTTTGTGACCTGCGTGATCGAGGTGCCCGCATCTCCCACCACAAACAGCGTGTCGGTGTCTTTGTTGTAGGTGACACCCGAGGCCTCATGCGCGAGCTTGTTGGCCGCCAGTGGATCGGCCGGCAGCGCATAGCGCCCAACCTGCGTGTAATTCGCCAAGTCATAGGTGTTGCCCGGTGCGGCAAATGCTAGTGTCGGCGCGGCGATGTCGGCCAACACATCCTCACCACGGGCATTCAGGTTTTGTATGCGAGTGTCCAGCAGCGCCAAGGTATCGGCCTGGTTAAAGGCGGTCTGCGGCGTCGCATGGAAGGCCTCCATGTAGGTCGCGAACGCCGCCTGCTCACCCAAAATTTTGTTGTCCTTCGCCGTAGCCATGATGCTTAATTGCCCCATCTCGACGGCACTGGCAGGATCGGTCACTGCTTTGTGGATCTGATCGGCCACCATGAAGTAGTTGTACTTGGCGGTGTCGTAACCCGCTACGCCGGTAAAAAATGCGGTGACATCGACTACGCCTGACGACTCTTCGTCGTTGGTCAGTTTGTCCGCACCAGCGAATAAGACCGGATCGTGCTGCGCAAGCTCCACCAAAGTGTCGCTTCCTGGGGTGTATTTCCAAATCTTGGCGAGCCGGTCATTGGCGCCGGGATCTTCCTGCAAGATGAGTGATCCGTCGTTGGCCACGGTCATGTTGTCCAACATGATTTGACCCTCGGAGCCATCCAACAGCATCTTGATAGTTCCCCCTGCCTCCGGGTTGGCCGCGCTGCCGAATTCCAGTGCCCAAAGGCGGCTGGCGGTGGTGGTCGACGCCGTGGTCACGAAATAAAACGTCTTGCCATCCAGACTCCAGGCCCCATCTTCGGGACGCAGGAAGTTGGTCACCCCCGCGGCGATGCTGTCGGTATTGATTTGAGTCCCGGTCTTGCCCTTCACATCGCCAAGATCCACGAGGCTAAATTGCGTGGCGCCATTGGTCAGACCCAATCCGGTCTCGCCTGCGGCGGTCAACACGCCAACTTCGGTGGCGGCACTCGAACCGGCGCCGACTTTCACACCGAAGAGCTTGCCCCCGGCCAATCCCGCCATTTCCACGGCATTACCGGTAGCGCTCTTGTTGCCCACGTAGAAATAAACTTGGCCGTTGGTGGAGCTGTCATCCATTGCCGCCACCACCGTCTTGCCGCCCGAGTAGGCGTTGGCCACGGCATTCTCAAAAGCCATATTGCCAAGCGAGGGCAGTTCGTACACTTTGCCGGCCTCCGCGCCAGTGAGCACGTGCGCAAACGCACGCCCCTCCGCACCGGACTCTTCACCGGTCAAATATATTCTGCCGTCGTAACCGGCAGTCGCGCTCTTGAACGCGCCCATATCGGCCAGATCGCCGGAACAGAATCGATTGAACGCCGTGGTGGCACCGCTTGACCAGCTTGTGCCATCGGCCGAGGCAAGATACAGATTGTTGGCCGATTGCAGGACATCTTGGCCCGAAATTACCGAAAGCGTCGCCTTGTCGATAATCAGTTCCGAGACATACGCGCCCTTGGAGCCATGTGCCCGCACCACTCCGGCGGTGCCGCCAAGTTCGTGGTTGACCAGCACACGCAACGTGCCATTGCCATTCTCGATGACGCCAATACCATCGGGAATGCCATCAAAGACATAACCGTTGGCGGCTTTCTCGCCCACAGTGATCACTTCCTGGAACGCCGCGCGCCCTTGCGTGCCCAGCAGATACGCTGGAGATTGCCCTGGCAGGGCATCATTCGCCTCAACTGCGGACCCACCGCTGTGGGCCAGCACCACACTGGTCGCAGTAAAGTCCAGGGCTTCATCGACGGCACCACTCAAGGTATAGCTGCCGTCGCCTTGTTCCATGAGATAGCGGAAATTCTGCGCGTTGGCCTTGATCGGGTAACTGTCCCCGCCATTGGCGGTGAAGCTCAAAGTCACCACTGATATCGACGACGGTGCCGAAGCCAGTTTCACCCCGTTGTTATACAGATTCACGCGATAGCCTTCGCCGACCAGGGCGATATCACTTACGCGTGCGCCAACGGCGAAGTCAGGGTCCCAGGAAAATGCCACGCCGCCAATTTGCGGAAAACGACCTTGTAAGGTGCCGGCGGCTACGCCGTGCTCCAGGATCGCCTTCAGACCTTCGGCGGTGGTGTCAAACATCATCAACTGGTTGTTGAAGCGCAGCGAGTTCTCGACATCCAATTGCGAGACACCGCCATCCGGCGGCAATTTATCCACGGTGCCATCGAGTGGATCGGGCGCCGAGATAGTGCCAATTTGCGCGCGGATGCCACCGCCGTTCTTCAGCGACACGATATAGGGAGTCGCCGCCGCACTCGCACCCAATGCCAGTCGAGCGGCATACAGATTCGCATCCGCGGAAAGATTGCCAAGGTTGGTTTCCTCGGCACGCACCTGATTGCGCTCGCCTTCGAGATACACGTTCGAATAGCCGTAGACGTTGCTATCTTTGACGTCGATGACATCCTGCACCGCGTCGGTGAGCAACTTCACGTTGGCTCCGCGCGTGCCATTGGCAAACGCGGTGGTATCCAGATCCGCCGCAGTGATGCCCCAGGCTTGGGCGACGTTCTCCGCGGTGGCGGCATAGGCGCCGTTGATTTCACTATTGGCCTGAATACTGTCAACGATGATGCGGCCGTTGACATCGAAGTCCACCACCAGGCGCCCCAGGTAGGTATATTCGTTGTCGGTGTTGACGATCAGCGTGTTGTTGCCGTCCTTATCGCGAATCACTAATGGATAGGTGTCGGCGAACTGGGCAGAGTGGCCCGGAAAAGCCACCGCGTCATCGTTAGCATCTCCCAGACGGGTGTTGGAGCCACCCGAAAGGATGATGTCCACGCCCGAGAGTTTTGTGGCGAGCAACTTCTCGTTGGCAATCACCTGTAGATGGGTCATCAGGATGATTTTGTTGACACCCTGAGCAATCAAATCATTGATCACTGGTTGTAACTGCGCGGCAAGCAAAGTCATGTCGTCCACTTCGCCGTTGGCGCCAGCGCCTGTGGGGAAACCCTTTACTTCGGTACCGGAGGCCGAGGAGATCGCCTCGAGAATTTGCGTGGTGGCGCCTACCAAACCAATCTTCTCGCCGTTCTCGATCAATATCGCCGAAGGCGCGATCCTGCCTTTGAGGCTACTGGCCAGTTCAAGGCCCGCTGTCGCCGTGGTGTCGGTGTAGCGGGCATTCAGTACGCTGTCGACGGAGAAATCCAGGTTCGAAGACAGGTAGGGGAAGTTCGCGCCCTTGTAGGTCGCGGTAGCCAGGAAGGAGTCGCGAAACACTTGCGAACCCAGGTCGAATTCATGGTTGCCGATGGCCGAAGCTTCAACACCAATGGCGTTATGCATAAGGATATCCACCGCGCCAATCGGCACCGTGGCATTGGCCGGCAGCGTCGAACCACTCACCGTATTGATTTCATTGATCACGCTGCTGTCGGTGCCCGCCGCCAAGAACGGGCCGGGAATAAAGTTGTCGCCAGAGGTAAGCGTAATGCTATTGGCGTAATCGTCTTCGAATGCATCCACCAACGCGGCCAGATTGGGCGCGGTCTGCGAGGCAAGTAAGCCTGCCTCGCCATCGGTGAAATGCAATAGTTGCAGCGTGAATTTCGTATTGTGAAAAACACTCACGGTATTGGATACTTCGTTGGTCACGAACAGCAAATCCGCGCCGTTCGGGCTTTGCGTTCGATCAACAAACGTCAAACCTTCTGGGCTTTCATCACCCGCTTTACGCAGGTGCTGCACGAAGCTGACTTGTTCGGGGTCGGTCACGTCATACACCATCACCCCACCACCACCACGCTCCAGACCCACGAAAGCCAAGGTTTTGCTGCCCACCTGCCCGATGGCGATGCCTTCGGGTTCCGGGCCCTTGTTGTCGGAGCGAGTGTCGTCGAACAGGCCCGCGCCATCCCTATTGGTGAACAATCCGCCTGCGGCCACGAACTGCTCAATATGCGAGCCGCTGTCGAAAATAATCACGCCATCTTCGTTGAGGATGGAAAACGAGCGCGCGCCGTAAGCGAGAATCTGGTCGATATCGCCATCACCGTCGATGTCGCCGTTATTGCCCGGTGCGTTGGAGACCGTCAAACGGCCAATTTCGGTATTGGTCTTGAGGGCGGTTTCGTTGGGGAAGGTGGCATCATCGAGATTTAGCGCCGCGACGCGCGCGGTCTCATCGGGTGTGATGAAGTCATCGCGATCATCGCCTTCGTTGGCGATCACATAGTAGGTCTGGCCATCGACGCCCTTGAACGAGGCAATCGAATCGGGCATGTATTGACCGAACACCGGCTGGTCGGTCTGCGGATTGATCGAAGTGGTGTTGCCCGCGCCGTCGCGGTCGCTGCCATCGAAGGGTAGGCCGAGAAAACTTTTCTTCCCCAGCGGCACGATGTCGGTGAATTGCCCGGTCGCCAGATCGAGTATTCCGATAGCGTTATTTTCCTGCAACGTTACGAACGCGGTCTTGCCGTCCGGGGCGATGCTGATGTATTCGGGTTCCAGATCTTGCGCCACGGTGATATTGGCGAAACCGGTTTCTCCGGCAAATAGGCGGACACCGGCCGCTTGCAACGCCTCCAACTTATCGTTGAAGGCCGCGAAGGAGGCGGTTTTTACGCTGGCCGCCGCCACACCGCCGCTCAGATCGATGATGCTCACCGAGCCTTCCGGGTTGTTGCCGGCGACATCCTGCTCGCCTTCATTGGCCGCCAGCAGCGTTTTGCCATCGGCGCTGAAGGTCAACATATCCGGCAGCGCGCCCACGGTCACGCTACCCAGAATCATGGAAGGTGAAGCGACATCGCCATCGGCATCGAGGAAATACACGGTTCCAGGCTGGGTTTTGTCGGTGGCGGCAACCGCTACCGCGACGATGCCATCTTTAACTGCGACGCTGTTGATGTCATTCGAACCCAGATTGATCTTGCCGATCAGGCTCATCGCCAGTTGGTTGTCCACCCCCACGACTTGCAGCCCGGAAAAGGAGGTGACGAATAAACGCTTGCTTGCCGCGTCGAACGCGGAAATTTCCGCGCCGGCAAGCGAAAGGCTGGATGCGTGCGCGAAAGATTCCGTTCCGCTGCCGGTCAACGCAAGGCGGTTCTCCACCACCACGTCGTGGAAGGATTGCGCATCGATGCCTTCTAAATCCTGAATGGTGGCGCTGCCGTCGGCCGCCGCATTGTCCTGAAACGAAATTTTTACCGGATGACTGGCATTTAACGGAGCCGCAAGTTTCAAGATCACCTGGTTATTGACGACTTGAAAACTGCTCAGGGTCTTTAAACCACCGTTGTCGACCTCGAACTGCGCCAGAGTAGGCAGGTTCTTCGCATCCAAGGCGCTATCGAAATACAGCGTCACCAGATCGCCCACGCCATCGATGCTCGCGTTGAGCAATTGCACTGCGGACACGGAGGCTTTTTGGGTGTTGCCGATTTGGCTTAAATCGCTTAGGTTTTCCAGGGCCTTGCTAAGGCCGGCCGAGGATTCGGATAGCGCTTGCTTGCTCTCCAGGATGGCGCTTTTGAAGCTGCCAATCGAAACGCCGCCCAGCGAACCCGAATCGGCCAGGGTGTCGACAAGATTGCCGGCGAAAGCGCCGATATTGTTAGTGTCGAGCGAGTTGTCGGCCAATTGCGCGGCGAGTTTCGCAAACACATCCCCGGCAATGTTGTCCACCATGGAATCGTCCGCGCCGGCGGCGGCACGGATTTTCTCCGTCATATTGACCACCATGCTCGCCACGGTTACGCCGGCCTTGTGAATTTGCAGGCCGAGGGCGGCAAGTTCGGTATTGCCACCGGAGGCAGCGGCAATAGGATCGAAATTGAGCAAATCCACCTTGCTATCCAACGATCCCAGGCCGAGCGCTTTCAAGACCTTTTCTTCGGCTTGCGCTGCGCTCACGTTGGCAGAAATTAAATCCGCGACCATGGTGGTCAGTGGCGTAACCACAGTGGACCCCGAAGGCGCTTTGAGTACACCCTTGAACGCCAGCCCGGTACCGATATCCGTTCCGCCGAATGCGACGATCTTGCCTGCGACGCCACCCGGCAAAGAATACGAACCGTCATTCGCGGTAATCGTACTGGGTTCGTCCGGGTCCAATACGCCATCGCCATCCTTGTCGATAAATACCGTCGCGCCTTTCAAATATCCGTCAATCACCGATCCTTTTATGGGTGTGGCCGCAGCCGCGGCAGCCGTGGTAGTGCCGACGGCTGCGGATGACCCACCTCCACCGCCACCCCCGCCTGCCGCAGCGGCAATCCCGACACCTGCCAATGCCAATGCGGGCATGCCAAGGGCGCCGCTCGTGCCAGCGCCAGCACCGCTTGCACCGGCCTCCGTCGCGGAACCCCCACCCGCGCTCGCAGGAGTTCCCCCGGTGGCGGGTATCCCGCTTGCCGCCGACTCGTTGCCCGCCTGGGCGATTGTCTCCCGGTGTAATTCATCCGGCATCCAGGCCGTGCCCGAGGTGTCCGCAACTAAAATGTTTTCGCTTGCCCCGTCGAGCGTTTGCTCGAGCAAAGGTGTGTCGACATGTTGCGTGTCGCGTGGTTGTCCATCTCCTTCGCTGGAAATCGCATTGGGGTTGTCGCTGGAAACAGGCTGCTCGTTGGACAGCGCCAACTGTTCCGCGCTGGGTAAAGTGGATTTTTTGTTCAACTTCGCCCGGCGCTGCAATGCTTCTTCCTCAGAAGTATTGAGGTTGATGGCGGCATCGGCATTCGGTTGAAGTAATTGTTTTTTAGCTGTTGTCTTGGAATGTCCGGCTTGAATGGTCGAATTACCGGGTTTTGCTTTTGGCGCGTTCATGTTGTGTCACTCAATGGGGAAACGCGCACTGTATTTCGCCACTGTTACGACGTTGTTACCAAGGGTTGTTCGGCAAATTTAATCACCGCTTGGGCGATGCAAGGGCGAGTCTCGATTGATCGCGCTGCTATCCGCCATTGGCGAAACCGACGCCCGGCAAGCACAGTATGAATTTATCCCGCTGTAATAAATTCTTAATCGTCGGCGTGCAGAATTAGCCCCTTTTACGTGGAGTAGGCCATGCGTTTAATTCGGATTGCTTGTTTGCTTGTCGCCTGGCTGTCTGGTGGCACAGCTACGGCGCAGCCATTCAGTTTCGTTGCCATTGGCGATGCCCCCTATCAGATGCCGGCCGGTATTGCTCAAGTTGAGCGCCTGATCGCGCGAATCAACCGCCAGCAGCCGGCATTCACTGTGCATATCGGTGACTTCAAAAACGGCAGCAGTCACTGCGACGATGCGCATTTCACACTCATTCAAAAGTTGTTCTCGAATTTTCAGCAACCGTTGGTGTATTCGCCGGGTGACAACGAATGGACTGATTGCCACCGCGCCGACAATGGCGGCTTTGATCCACTGGAGCGTCTAGCAAAGATTCGCGACCAGTTTTACCCGGCGCCGGGTTTGAGTCTGGGTCGTTCGCCGATGAAGGTTGAGCCACAGAGCGTCGAGCCGAAATTTGCCAAGTTTGTGGAGAACACGCGCTGGGAGAAAAGCGGCGTGCACTTTGCCACGGTGCACGTGGTGGGCAGCAACAACAATCTGCAGCGAAATCAGGCGGCGGTCAACGAGTACATCGAACGCAATGCCGCCAATATCGCCTGGATTAATTCGAGCTTCGCTCGGGCCATGGCCAACAACGCCAAGGCCGTGGTGATAGCTTTCCAAGCCGATCCCTGGTGGGCGCTCGATGCGCGCGAAGATCAGCGCTCGGGCTTTACCGATACCATCGCTGCCTTAAAGGCCAATGCCATCAAGTTCGGCAAACCGGTGCTGATCATCCACGGCGATCAGCATCGTCTGATCATCGATAAGCCACTGATGCAGGCGGGGCGCGTGATCTACAACGCGACGCGGTTAATGGTGTATGGGGACCGCGAGGTTCAGGGGGTTTTGGTGACGGTCGATCCGGATGATGTCGACGTGTTCGGCTTCAAATCGCTGACGGTGCCTGAGAACCTGCCTACCGCTGCGGCAAAGTAGGGACGATTGGGACGGACCGGCCTGGCACTTGGCCGGTGGCCATTGGAAGCGAAGCGCCGATCCAGCCAGCGCCAGAGGTTATGCAGTGGACCTCAATGTGCTCGAGGAACAAAATTCGCGGCGCCAAGCAGCGCACTCAACCTATCCTGAATATGCTTTTCGCCCTGGCGTTGATAGACAAGCGCGGCGATCGGCAACGCTGCAACCAGCGCGGCCGCGACCAAGGCGACGATGGAGCCTGCGGAAAAATAGGCAATCAGCAGGCCGAGTAGAAATGCGAATGCGGCCAGCGCACGCGGAAACGGGGCCGGTAACGGACCCCACATGAGACGCAGCACCACGTCGCTGCCTTGGCTTCCTTCGCTCACGTAGACTTCCGCCGCCGCCGGCGGCGTGACGGGAATGCCGGAGAGGAACAATTTTGGCCTGGCGCGATCCGTGGCATAGGCGAGTTTGCGCCCGTTACCGGCCGAGTTGTTGAGGTCGGTTGGCGAGGCGAATTTGGCTTTGACTTGGTTGACCGTCAGGGCGGTCTGGGTGTGTACATGCATGGAAATTCCTCCCTACGCGATTGATTGTTTTACGACGGAATGCTCGGCATACGAAATCATCGTCAGGGCACCGAGACCGGGTTGGTCTGGCTTGGCTCGACGCTGGTCGCCAAGTTTGCGGGTTCGACGGCCAATGGCTTGGTCAACTCGCTCCAGTGGACTAGTTCCAGACGCCCCTCGTGGTGCTCGACGATCGCGGTGCAACTATCCACCCAGTCACCGCAGTTGATGTAGGTGATGCCTTCTACTTCTTTGATCACGGCGCTATGGATGTGTCCGCACACCACGCCATCGACACCCTGATGGTGCGCATAACGCGCGACCGCCGCCTCGAATCCATAGATGAATTCCAGCGCGCCCTTGATGCGTTGTTTTGCGTAGCCGGCTAGCGACCAGTAACCGGGCTTGCGCAGTTTGCGTCGCACCCAGGAAAGCCAAACGTTGATGCGCACCAGAACGTTGTAGGAAATATCGCCCAATACCGCGATCCAACGGTGACAACGCGCGATTTGATCGAACTCATCGCCGTGCACCAATAGCAACTTTTTGCCGTCGGCGGTTTGGTGAATAAACTCCCGCTCCACCCGGACATTGCCAAAGTGGGAGCCGGCGTACTCGCGCAGCGCTTCATCGTGGTTGCCGGGAATAAACACCACGCGCACATCGTGCCGCGCCTCTTTAAGGATTTTTTGCACAAAGGTGTTGTGCGCTGCCGGCCAATAAATGCCGCGGCTCAGGGCCCAGAAATCGATAATGTCGCCCACCAGGTAGATGGTGTCGGCTTGGTGCAAACGCATGAAGGAGAGCAAATTCTCCGCCTGACAGGCGCGCGTGCCCAAATGGATATCCGAGAGAAACAGCGTCCTGAACGGTCGCAACGGATTGCTTGAGGCGCCGGTTGGGCCCGTGGCTATGGTCTCGGCTGGCGCCGACACGTGTGACGCATCCCATGCATCGAAAAATGCTTCGCGGTGCAGATTTGTCGCCAGGTTCGTCATTAGCCGCGACGCTTGCGACCGATGTAAAGGTAGTAAGGCGCGCGTATTCCAGGTATCCATGGCACGCTCGCCTTGCGTTCATCCAGGTGGAGCGTATCGGTGCAAGCGACGAGTTCCCTCAAATGGGCGGGGGATAGGCGCACCCCGTCATGTGCAAACCAGCGCGGCCAGAATTGGCGTGAGAACCATCCGTGGCGAGTACGTCCGGGCGGTGGCCTGGAATCCGAAATAAAAAAATCCACCACGCCCAGCGTGCCGCCAGGGCGCAGCATGCGTACCGCGTTGTACAGCGTCTTCTTCCAATTAGCGGTCATGGATAGCGAGTAGGAGAAGTACACGCAGTCAACCGGATGCTCCGGTTTGTAAGTTTCGATATCCGCTTCGATGACGTCGATCACCGGCGGGCATTGTGTGGCGCGTGTTCGCGCCACTTGGAGGAGCGGTTGGCAAACATCCACCAAGGTCAATCGCTCCAGCGCACAAAGACGTTCGCCGAAGAACTCCATATTTCTACCTGTGCCACAACCCAATTCGACCACGCTGCTGCCTGGCTGAATGTCCAGCCGTTCAATCAATTCCCGCCGCCCCTGCAACAGACGTTCGCGAAACGAGTCGTAGTTTTGCGCCTGCGGCGCATAAAACGCGTGCAGGCGCTCGACGTGACTGCCTTGGCGAGGCTGCCCGCGCAGCAATTGCAGTAGCGTTCGCCATTCTGCTGTGGCGTTCATGCGGGCATGTCCGCGATGTGAAAGCCGGCGTAGGTATGCACCCGATCCATGGGCGAGAGCGCCAACGCAAGCCCATCGTGGAAACGCAAGTGCTCGCGTATTTCGCGCCCCTGGATTTTTATTCTGTTCAAGTAAGCCGGATTGCGATGCGCGCTGCGAAAAATAATGCGCGCACCCGGCGTGGCGCCGGTGGCGATGGCATCCCATTCTTCCTGCAAGGCCAACGGATAGGCGCTGCTCATCCAGTCCATGTGGTCAAGCAACACGAATTTGCTGATGCGCCGTTCCCCGCCGCGCAGGAAATCGGTGATGGTGGCGGTGTGTGACTCGATACTCTCCACCAGGCCATTTTTCAACGCGCTGAAATTGCCTTCGCGCAGATACTCCGGACAACATTCCCGCCGGTAGCGGCCGCGCAGATAAAGCGTCCAGAAATAATTGCTGCGCACCGGCAGCGTGCGAAACACGTATTCGATCGACTCACGCACGAAACCGGCCACGCCATCTTTGTGCTGGCGCTGCACTTCCTTTCTTTGCGGGTGCGGTACCCCAAGCATGGTCATGGTGGCTTGGCGCGACAACATCCAATTCACGTCGCGCGTCCACAATAGGGAACTTACTTGCATGTCGTAAATGCGTTGCTGTTCTTCCAGATCTTTTGCCTCGAGCAGGGCACTGATTGCGTGGCGCAACGCTTTTCGCAGACCCAGATAGCCGCGAAAGCCGCGCGCCACCAGACCGGAGAGGCCGCGAAAATAAAAACCCGTATTGCCGCCACGGTCGCAGAACCAATGTTCGTGTTCATCCCAGTAGGCGCGGGCGAAATCCGAAAGGTGGGTGCGCAGCGTAAAGCGGTACAGCCAGCGGAAATTGGGGTGATGCCCCTCGCCGAAGATGGCGAAAAAATCATCGAACTCGAGATGCCGGATGGCGGCGATTTTTAGTTCCAGCAAGGCCGATTGGCGCGGATTGGCGTCTACCGCGAAAATTTTCGCGGGGCCAAGCAATGCGTAGTCCAACACATTGCATCCGGCGCTGGTAATCACCAGCATGCGGTCATCTGCTTGGATACGCAGCGCTTTGCGATCCACCGCTGGGTCCTCCCAGCAGGTGTTGTATACCAGGGATCGCGAACACACCGCGTCGAAAAGTTTCTGATCGAATCTGTCGCGAATCTTTTCTGTGGAGGTTGCGCTATGAATCACCGATCACCATGTCTTTGCTTGTTATTGATAGCAAAGCGTAGCGATCTTGTGTGACAGAACAATTAAATGTTCGGGTGAATTCTCGAATTATTTGGCCAAGCCTATTCAATCACGCTGACAAGGCCAATCCCCACACCACCGCCACATTGACAATACTCAGGAGCACCGCAGCGCTACCGATGTCCTTGGCGCGTTTCGACAAGCGGTGGTTATCCAGTGAAATGCGATCTACCGCCGCTTCAACCGCGGAGTTCAATAGCTCAACCACCAGTACCAGCAATACGCTGGCGATCATGATGGCACGTGCCAGGGCGGCTACATCGAGCCAAAAGGCGAGCGGAATGAGCAGCGCGGCGAGCAGCACCTCCTGACGAAAGGCCTCTTCGTGTTTGAACGCCGAAGCAAAACCTTGCAAGGAATAGGCTATCGCGCCGGCAAGACGTTTGAAGCCGGTGCGTCCCTTGAATGGGCTTTCTTCCATGAAACGCTGCGCCTACTTAAGTGCGGGTGCCGATTGTCCGTCAAATACGCTTCATGGAGATATCATCGGTGGGTTGCGCCGAACCGGCGCCCCCGAGACATGCCCCAACAGCGCCAAGGTGACACCGCCGCCGATCCAGTCATGCTCGACTCTTAGGTTTGCCACGAAAAGTGTTGCCGGAGAAACTGTTGAAAAGGTGCGCGCTCGGAACACCACGCCGATCTCGCAAAAAGCCTGTGGCACGAGCACTCCATCGGGCAAACAATCGGTCGTGGATACCGAAAAATCTTGTGCGTTTTGACCGGCGAGGATGGGCGCAGATAACAAACGAAGCGAATGATCTCCGGTGTTGGTCAGGCGGACAATGGTAATCGGAGAACTGGCCCCCGCCGTGGCGCGGAACTCAAGCCTTTCCGTCGTGTAGGAATTGGCCGCCGGACCCTTGGTCGAAACCGCAAGCCGCGGGCTGGCGACCAGCGGTTGCGCGAGGTAGGCGGCCAGATCCTGGATGTCCGCTTT
>JBJXEY010000074.1:0-4221 GCA_046153355.1 Burkholderiales bacterium | reverse complement strand
GCATCGATTTTCAAACCCGCGGCCTGGCGATGTACCGGTTGCTCGATGCCAAGGTTTGTTTTCATCGCGGCCTGCCGGGCGCGGGCGAGACCATTCATTACGATATTCGCATCGAGCGTTTTTTCAGACAGAGCGATACCTGGTTATTCAAATTCAATTTCGAGGCCACGGTGGATGGCGAGCCGCTCCTCACTATGACCGAGGGCTGCGCCGGATTTTTCAGTCAACATGAATTGGCCAGCGGCAAAGGCATCGTGCATACCGCGCTCGATAAAAAGCCCATACCAGGCAAGCGTTCGCCGGATTGGCGCGGTCTGGTTGCTATGGGCGTGGAAAGTTATACGGGCGAACAACTGGATGCCTTGCGCGCGGGTGATTTCGCCGCAATTTTCGGTGACGCGTTCGCAGACTTGCCGGTGTCGCATCCCATCACCCTTCCCAGTGGGCTGATGAAGCTGGTGCATCGCATCGTCCACCTTGACCCCCAGGGCGGCAGGTTTGGTTTGGGGATCATTCGCGGTGAGGCGGATATTCATCCCGACGATTGGTTTCTCACCTGTCACTTTGTCGATGATCGCGTCATGCCCGGCACCTTAATGTTCGAGTGTTGCCTGCATACCTTACGCGTGTATTTGTTGCGGCTGGGTTGGATCGCGGAGGAAGGCAGCGTGGTGCTGGAACCCCTGCCCGGCGTGGCGAGTCAATTGAAATGTCGTGGCCAGGTGCTCGATACCACCCGCGTGGTCACCTATGAAATTTCGTTGAAGGAAATAGGCTTTGGCCCCGAGCCCTATGTGATCGCCGATGCCTTGATGTATGCCGATGGCAAGCCTATCGTGGAGATCGGCAACATGAGTTTGCGCTACGCGGGTGCGACCCGCGAGGCGTTCGAATCGCTTTGGTCAGGGAAAAGCAAAGGCGCGAAAACTGGCGATGTGCACTCCTTTGCAGCGACGAATGGCAAGAAACCAGCGATCTTCGATACTGATCGGATTCTTGCTTTCGCCATTGGCAAGCCTTCCGCGGCATTTGGCGAACCGTACAAAATTTTCGACCAAGGCCGCATCATTGCGCGCTTGCCGGGCCCCCCTTACCAGTTCCTTGATCGCATCACGGAAATTCGCGCCGAACCGTGGAAGATCGTGCCCGGTGCGCAAATCGAAGCGCAATACGACGTACCCGCTGATGCCTGGTATTTCGCCGCGAACCGCCAAGCCAATATGCCGTTCGCGGTGTTGCTCGAGATTGCGTTGCAACCTTGTGGGTGGCTGGCCGCGTACATGGGGTCGGCATTGACCAGCGATATCGATGTGTCGTTTCGTAATTTAGGCGGTACCGCGACCCAATTTGTAGCCGTGACGCCCGAGAGCGGCACGCTGTCGGTACGCGTGACTTTGACGCGCGCCTCCAGCTCGGCGGGGATGATTATCCAATTCTTCGAATACGAAATGCATGCGGGACGGCGTCTAGTCTATAAAGGCGATACCTATTTCGGATTTTTCCCCAAAGTGGCGCTGGAAAAACAAGAGGGTCTGAAAGATGCCAAGCGCTATCAACCGGGAAGTGAAGAACTGGCTCGCGCGCTGACCTTGGACTTTCCGCGCGAAGCGCCTTTTCCCGCGGATCAATTGCGCATGGTGGATAAAATAACCTGTTGGATTCCTGATGGCGGCGCGCAAAAATTGGGTTTCATTCGCGCCACGCGCCGCGTGGTCCCGGATGAATGGTTTTTCAAGGCGCACTTTTATCAAGACCCGGTGGTACCGGGGTCGCTGGGATTGGAGTCATTTTTGCAATTATTAAAGTTCGTTGTAGCCAAGCGTTGGGGTATGCCTGATGGCGCCTATTGCGAGGCGCTTACCGTGAACCAGAAACACGAGTGGACTTATCGCGGTCAGGTGATTCCGGCAGACAGTGAGGTTACGGTCGAGGCCATGATCACCGCCGTGGATGAGGATCAACGCGTTTTGCAAGCCGATGGATTTCTTTCGGTGGATGGGCGCGTCATTTATGCCATGAAGGATTTTGCCGTGCGTTGGGTGGGTTAGTCGTGTCGCCAAAATACAGCAAGGTCTACCTCACCGCCCTGGGCTACGAGCTGGGATCAGAAGTGGTTACCTCCGATGAACTGGAAGATAGGCTTTTACCCGTCTATCGCAGCCTGAACCTGCAGGCCGGCCAATTGGAAGCGTGGACCGGTATCGCCGAGCGACGCTGGTGGCCTAAAAACATGCGCCTGTCGCAAGGCGCGGCAGCGGCGGCGCGCAAAGCCTTGGCTAAATCCGCGGTCGATGCCAGCGATATTGAAGTACTAATCTATGCCGGCGTGTGCCGGGAAAATTTCGAACCGGCAACTGCTTGTGCGGTGGCCGATGCGC
Organism: Burkholderiales bacterium; assembly: GCA_046153355.1. GTDB lineage: Bacteria > Pseudomonadota > Gammaproteobacteria > Burkholderiales > SG8-39 > 2-02-FULL-62-17. The sequence continues at coordinate 1,843 of JBJXEY010000074.1, read as the reverse complement.
TTGGGGTCAAGGGGAGCGTCTCGGTGTATGACCTCTCCAATGCCTGTCTGGGCGTGTTGAACGGCATGCTCGACATCGCCAATCGAATCGAACTAGGGCAGATTCGCGCGGGGGTGGTGGTGTCGTGCGAGACCGCGCGCGAGATCAACGAGATTGCGCTGGCTCACCTTTCGCAAGGCGTGACGATGGATGAGTTTGCCCAAGCCATTGCCACTTTTACCGGTGGCTCGGGGGCGGTGGCCATGTTGCTGACCGATGGCTCATTCCCCGGCGATAAGGGGCATAGAGTTTTGGGCGCGGCCTCCCTGGTTGCGCCCGAACACCATGAGTTATGCCGCTGGGGATTGCAATCTCACGTTGAAAGCGGTGATGTGCAAAACGCAGACTTGAATATTCAATCGACTATTCAATCGACTATTCAATCGCAATACATGTTGACCGATTCGGTGTCGGTGTTGAAGTACGGCGTGTTACTGGGCCAGAAGACCTGGGCCAAGTTTCAGGAGAAAATGGCGTGGAGCGAAGCGAACATTGATCGCGTCATCTGCCATCAAGTGGGCAGCGGTCATCAGGAGGCGATTCTCAAATCGCTTGGGGTTCCTAAGGAGAAGGATTTCACCACCTTTAAATTCCTTGGCAACATGGGCACCGCGGCGCTGCCGGTCACCGCCGCGATTGCCGAGGAACGCGGCGTGCTTCGATCCGGCCAAAATGTTGCGTTCTTGGGCATCGGCAGTGGTTTAACTTGCTTGATGATGGGGCTCAAATGGTAGGGATTCCCGGCGTGACATTTCCCGGTACCAACTTTCCCAGTGCGAGCTACTCGAGCGATATCTATCCCTTTGCCGGCAACATTCGCACCGTGAATGGTTTTCGCATGCATGTGCTGGATGAAGGCGAGGGCGAAACCGTGGTGATGTTGCACGGCAACCCCACCTGGTCGTTTTTCTACCGCAATCTGGTTCTAGGTCTTCGTGATCGCTATCGCGTCATCGTGCCCGATCACATCGGTTGCGGTTTGTCGGACAAACCCGATGAACAACATTACGACTATTCCCTACAGAGGCGAGTCGACGATCTGGCAGCAATGATCGAGCAGGCGGATATTCGCGGCCGTATTACCTTGGTGATGCACGATTGGGGCGGCATGATAGGCATGGCCTATGCCACACGTCATCCGGAGCGTATTGCGCGCCTGGTGATACTCAATACCGCGGCGTTTCACCTGCCCAAGACAAAAAAATTGCCGACCTCATTGTGGTTGTGCCGTAAAACCCCATTGGGTGCGCTGATCATTCGCGACACGGCTTTTTTTGTTAGTGTGCTCGCGCATTGGGGTGTGTGTCACCCGATGGCGCAAGCGGTGCGGGAAGGGTACCTGCTGCCGTATCGAACGCCGCAGGATCGCACCGGCGTGTTGCGCTTTGTCAAAGATATTCCCCTGCGAGCGAAAGACCCAGGTTATCAATTGGTCAGCGACACGCAGGAAAAACTTGGTCTCTTCGCTAACACGCCGACCTTAATTCTTTGGGGCGATAAAGATTTCGTCTTCGATCACCATTTTTTGCGCGAGTGGCGAACGTTTCTTCCCGGGGCCGAGGTTCATCAATTCGCCGATGCCGGCCACTACGTTCTCGAAGACGCCGGTCCGCGCATCCTGCCCTTGATTAGCGATTTTCTCGGGCGTCACCCGGTGAATGTCTAGTAGCGGCCAAGTCATGGCGGGAAATATCGCCGCGCATCTCACAGCGATGGCGGGCACGCAAGGGTCGCGGGCCGCGATGCACTGCGCCGTTGGGCGTGGCGCGGGTGGTGAAGTTATCTATCGCAGCATGAGCTTTGA
>JBJXEY010000073.1:0-3999 GCA_046153355.1 Burkholderiales bacterium | reverse complement strand
CGATACGCGCCGCGCTATCAGCTTTGGAAATAAACGCCAGCGCACCCCGCGCCAAAGCCAGACGCACCGTTTCCGGCTCGGTGCTCGACGAAAGCATGATGATCGGCGTTTGCGGCCAGCGCTGCCTTAGCAGCCCAATCCCCTCCAGGCCATTAACCCCTTGCAAGTTAATGTCGAGCAGCGCCAGCGCTGGCGCGTTTGACGGTGGGCGCACGGCTTCTTCCAGCGACGCAGCCTCGCGCACCTCGACCTCTGGCAGCGCCGACTGCAGCACCATGCGAATGCCGGTGCGGAACATGGCGTGGTCGTCGATCAACATGATGGTTTGGGCAGGCATCCAGCATTAGACACTAGGCCTCGATACGCTGCCAACCAGTCAATTTTGACCGGTCAATCTTGACTATAGGCAATGCGGTGCTCGACGGGGAAACTACGCGCCCATTGGTACTGCCGATTCTGGAGGGCATCAACTCCGGACCAATCCAGCGCCACTCAGAAAACATTCGTGTTCTATTTGCAATCTCAAAAAAGGAAATAGTCATGACTATGCAAGCATTGGAAGCATTTCGTTCGAAAGTTAGCGGCGACACGCTGTTGCAGAGCGAGGTACAGAAGGCGTTCGCGCCAGCGGGCCAAGGGGTCGTCGCTGTCGGCAAAAAACACGGCTACGAATTCTCGGTCGATGAGGCGCTGGCATTGCTTGGGTCGACGCATGGCGAGCTGAACGACTTCGAGCTCGAGCTTGTCGCGGGTGGCAATTCGATCGATTGCAACCCCAATTCCAACGGCGCGGGTAGGACGTAGGGTATAGCGCCTTGCCACCGTGGGCATGAAAAGCGGCGGGGTTGATCATTGCAATGAGCCGCAGCGCCGTCTAAACAAAAAAAATCCCCGTCGTAGATGCCACCATGTCTCTCGAAGCAGTTCACGGATTCATCAACAAGGTCAACCGCGATGCCGCGCTCGGTGCGTTGGTCGTCAAGGCTTTTACCGGCCAGTTGGAAATCGATTTCGTTCGCCTCGCCGAACAGCACGGCTTTACGTTCTCACAGGAGGAAGGCCTCAAGGTGTGGAACGAGATTCAGGCGAGCGGCGAACTGCCGGATGCGCTGCTGGAAGCGGTTGCGGGGGGCATAAACGGCGGAAAAACCTCAGGGCAACCTTAGTTAAACGAATACCTGCGACGAAGACCTGCGTCGGTATCGAAGCGCTTCAACGATTTCAAAGTGGGTGAAATCGGCATTTCCTGGGTCACGCTAGCCGAATTGGAGTTCGGTGTCGCGAAGAGCCAACATCGGGAGAAGAACCGGTCGGCGCTCGATGAATTTGTCCTGCCGCTAGAGATCGCGCATCTCGATCACAGCGCCGCCAGAGTTTATGCAGAGGTGCGCGCGCTGCTGGAGGCGAATGGAACGCCAATTGGGCCGCTAGACCTGATGATCGGTGCGCATGCCCTCAGCCTTGGTGTCACGCTCGCGACCGGCAATGTGCGGGAGTTTTCGCGTATCAAGGGATTGAGAGTGGTCAACTGGGAGAAGTAAGGACAAATCGCAGCGCAGCCTTGGCACCGTGAATTTACTCGGCAGACGCCTCGGCCATGTGAAGCTGACGCCGGAGGTAGCGTTACCGATGGCGAGGGTAATGGGTAAAAACCCGAGCAAGCTTTGCGCGTGTGACAAGTTTGAAGCCAAAATGTATTTTTGACATATTTTTCGTTCCGGCATATTGTCGCGTCATGTCCACCTTGACCCCGCCCAAAACCCTGCGCGAACGCGCGTCCAAGACCCTACCGCGTGCGCGGCCTCAAGTAACCACTATTCGCCTGGACCCCTCGGTGCAAAACGGATTGCGGTTGTTGGAGGCTCATGGCGGCGCGAAACGGCCGCTCAATAAATGGGTCAACGTGGCCCTGGCCGAATTGATCGAACGGCATGCGGCCACGGTCGAGCGCGAGTTGGAGCAGGCGCTGCTCAATATCAAGGCCTATCGCAAATCCGACCCCGGCCATAAACGCGCGATTACTGCGTTTATCGATGCCGAAATCGCGGGCATGACCGGCGACCCAATGGAGGGCAGCCGCGAACCGCGGCCAACGGGCCCGGCGGTGTCGATGTTGCGTCAAATGATTCGTGGCTGATTGGGATATCGACAGCGCAAGACTTCGCGCCAATCTTGAGACCGTATTCGAAGAGCTATCGCGCTGGTCGGAGAAACGTGGCGCATTCACGGTGGCAACTATAAAAAGCTGGCACCGAAAAACCATGCGTGGGCTGGAAGTGCCCCATCCAAAATTTATCGGCCGCTTCCGTGGCGAAGCAGGACTCGAACACGAACCGGTTTATATCGGCACGCACCGCGGCACTGACGCCTCGCTTGTACCAAAGGAAGTTGCCGCTTGCGTAAAACGGCTGCAATCGATTTTGGTCGAATTGGATGAGATCCTGCCCAAAGGCGGCAACATCGACCGCGATCGCCTCGAAGCATGTATCGAATTGGCCGCATGGACGCACTCCGAATGGGTTCGCATCCACCCTTTTTGCAATGGCAATGGGCGTACCGCGCGAATGCTCGCCAACGCCATTCTCATGCGTTATGGATTGCCGCCGGTTCTGCGGCTGCGTCCGCGGCCGGGGTCGCCCTATGGACAAGCCGGTGCTCACGGGATGATGGGTAATTCAAAACCCATGGAGGCATTGCTGCGAGGCTTGCTGGCGAAATTGGCGCATGATGATTGAGGCCGCGCTGCGATCGATAAAACGAACCCTCAGTGCCCTCGGCCTGCCGCTTCGCGACGTGCGCGTGCCCACGCGCCTGCAATTTCAAACCACCGAATGCGGCGTGGCGGCGCTCAATATGGTGCTCTCGCACCATGGCCTCTACCTTTCGAATGAAGAGGTGCGCGCGGTCACCGGCGTGTCGCGCGATTGCGTTAATGCGGGGGAGATGGCGCGCGCGGCGCGCCACTACGGGATGGAATGCAAGGCCTATTCGCGCGAGCCGGATAATCTTTCCGATCTGCCATTGCCGTTTCTCGCGCATTTTCGTTTCATTCATTTCATGGTGGTGGAGGGTTTCACCGCGAAAGACGTGTTGTTGTGCGATCCGCATGCGGGGCGCATGCGCATACCCATCGAAAAATTTGCCGAGGACTTCACCGGCGTTGTGCTGTCAATCAAGCCTGGGCCGAATTTCATTCGCAGCGGCGCCGACACGCATCCGGTGCGCTCGCTCCTTGGCCGTCTTGGCGCCCCATGCAAGACGCATTTAATTGCGGCGCTGGGGTTGGCTATGATCGCGGCGCTGTTAATCCCGGCGTGGGCGCTTTTGCTCGGTGGCTGGGCGGGGTCCTTGGTGGAAACCACTGGCGATTGGCCGCTTGGGCTCGATGCGGCTCGATTCGCACCGCTGGCACTCAGCGTCGCTTTGTTGTATTGCGCGATCAGCGCTTTAGCAGGGCATTTCACCGCCAAACTTCAAGCGGGCATCACCCTCGGGCAAGGAGAGTTGCTCGCGCGCCACTTCATGGCCTTGCCGGCGAGCTTTTTCGTCTATCGCCTTCCATCGAAATTGCATGAAGTCATCTATAGCTGCGAAGTGGTCGCGAGAAGCGTTTGTAATGAAATCTCGCCCCGTTTGGCAAGACTGCTGGCCCTGCCGGCTTGTTTAATTGCCATGGCATGGCTTAACCCCTTGGCGGCGCTCGCGGTCGCGACACTGGCCCTTATGTGCCTTAGCGGCATGGAGGCGGTCTACCAATTTCGCGGCGATGGGTCGCGGCGCGCCAATCTTGAATCTGGAGAACAACTCAACTCGCTGCTATTTGGCCGCGAGGAGTTAGAGCAAAGCAAACTGGGTGGGCGCGACCGGGAGTTCGTGATCTCGCGCTTGGGCAGTCAAACCGGTCAACAAAAAGTAATTCAAGAAGCGGGCGAAGCCGAAGCGCTGCAAAGCGCGATAGCAACGGCGTTCGCCATGGGTTCGCTGGCCATTGTGCTTTAC
>JBJXEY010000069.1:0-7403 GCA_046153355.1 Burkholderiales bacterium | reverse complement strand
TTGTAGCCACGTCCAGCCAACATATCGATAGCTAACGAACCGACACCACCGGTCGCGCCGGTGACCATGACCGCACCATTCTCCGGTTTCAAACCGTTTAGCTCCATGCGGACGACGCCTAACGCGGCGGTGTAGCCGGCGGTACCCAGCGCCATGGCCTCGAACAAACTCATCCCTTCGGGCAGGGGAACCACCCAATCGGCCGGAATACACGCCATTTCCGCATAGCCACCATCGTGGGCGACGCCTATATCGTAGCTGGTGGCAATCACTTGCTGCCCCGCTTTAAAGCGGACATCGGTGGATTCCACCACGGTGCCAGATAAATCGATTCCGCCTACGCAGGGGAAGCGGCGAATAATGCGGCCGGTTCCGGTGGCAGCCAGGGCATCCTTGTAGTTGATGCTCGAATAGGCGACACGGATAAGAACTTCGCCCTGGTCCAATTCCTGGTGATCGATTTGCTCGAACGCGGCACTGACCTTTTTATCGGTCTCGCGGATGCGGAAAACTTTTATGCTTGCCATGGTTGTTTTTTCGTTGCTCTATCGATTCGGGGAAGGCATCTTTTGCCAGATTATATTGATCTCACTCGGCAGCGATCACGGCGCGTGGTGTCTCCAGGTAGGTCTTGGTTTGCATTTCGGTGAGGCGGCTGGCGGTGCGGTCGAATTCAAACATCATGGCGCGAATACGCGCGTCGCGGGCGGCCTCCTCACGTTTGAGCAATTGCTCGGGTGCGCACTCCGCTGAAATAATCAATTTCACCTTATTATCGTAAAATACATCCACTAAAAGCGTGAACCGGCGTGCTTCATCAGCCAATTCCAATCCCATTCGTGGTATGTCAGAGAGCAAAATGGTGTGAAAGCAGCGCGCCAGCTCCAGGTAATCGTGCTGTGAGCGGCCCCAGCCGCACAGGGCCTTGAAATCAAACCAAGCCACGCCACCGGCGCGATGTAGGCACTCTACCTCGCGGCCTTCCATCACGAAAGGTCCAGTCTCTTCTTCGACGTCGGCGATGCGCCGGAATGTCTCTTGCATCTCTTGCCGCACGGCCTCGCCCAGGGGATGGTGATAGACACGCAGTTGCTCCATGGTGCGCAAGCGATAATCGACTCCGCCATCGACTTCCACAATATTCATTTCTTGTTCGATCAAGGCGATTGCCGGGAGAAAGTTCTCGCGCTTTAACCCATTGGTGTATAGACGACTAGGCGGATAGTTGGAGGTCATGCAATACACCACGCCGCGCGCCAGGGTGCGCTTTAAGAGACGCGCGAGAATCATGGCATCGGCGATGTCGTTGACATGAAACTCATCAAAACAAATTAAGCGATAACGCCGCGCCAGGCGATCGGCCAAGGCATCCAACGGGTCTTCGGTGCCTTTCAATTCCTGCATTTCACGATGCACGTCGCGCATGAAATGGTGAAAGTGCACACGGACTTTCCGCTCCAGCGGCAGGCAAAGATAAAAGCTATCCATGAGAAAACTTTTGCCCCGCCCTACCGCGCCCCAGAGGTAGACGCCGCGCGGCAGTTCGGGATGCACCAGGAGCTTGGTCAAAAAATTACCGCGCCGCCCTTTGTAATCGCTCCACTGCTCGTAGAGGCGCTGCAGGTGCTCCACGGCATTGTTTTGCGCGGCATCGGCCAAATAGCCACGTCGTTTTAACCACTGTGCGTAGTACTCCCGCACGCCAAGGCCTGGCGGGGTGTCGATAACGGTTTCGTCCGGCATGGTTTTATTTGGATGACGTACCGGTTATGCACGTTGGCGAACCGGCGAAAATCGGTGACTACATGTTAAGGGCGCGTTTATCCACCGCCAAGGCCGCTTCGTGCATCACTTCCGAAAGGGAGGGATGTGCATGCACAATACGCGCGATGTCTTCTGCGCTGGCGTGGAACTCCATTGCCACCACCGCCTCCGAAATCAACTCGGAAGCGCGGCTATTGACGATATGTACACCGAGAATCTCATCGCTGCTGGCATGTGCCAAAATTTTCACAAATCCTCGCGCATCGCCCTGCCCTAGCGCACGGCCATTGGCCATAAATGGAAACTGTCCGGTGCGATACGGCGTGCCCGCGGCCTTTAATTGCTGCTCGGTTTTACCTACCCAGGCAATTTCAGGGGAGGTATAGATCACCCAAGGGATGGTCTCCAGATTGACATGCGGTTTCTGGCCAGCGATCAGCTCGGCCACCATCACGCCTTCTTCTTCGCCTTTATGCGCGAGCATCGGGCCGCGTACCACGTCGCCCACCGCATAGACACCCGCTAAAGCGGTACGACACAACTCATCCACCTCGACGAAACCACGCGCGTCGATTTTTAGCCCTACAGCCTCGGCGCCCAGACCGTCGGTATTGGGAATACGACCCACCGATACGATTAACCGATCACATTCCAGGACCTGCGCGGCACCTTCCAGCTCATAGTTGACGGTGACTGGCGTTTTACCGACTTCAGCTTTGCCGCCTTTCTGGGCGGATTGAATCGCACCAATTTTCACCCCCAGACGAATATCTAGTCCTTGTTCTTTGGTGAAGAGTTTCCACGCTTCTTTGGCAACGGCCTCATCGGCGGCGCCAAGAAACGTGGGCAGCGCTTCGAGGATGGTTACCTTGGCGCCCAGGCGCCGCCATACGCTACCCAGTTCAAGACCGATGACGCCGGCGCCAATAATGCCTAGGCGTTGTGGCACCTCGTTAAAATTCAGCGCACCTTCGTTGTCGCAGATGATGTCGTTATCGACAGGGACGCCGGGCAAATGGCGCGCTTTGGAGCCGGTGGCGACGATGACATTTGTCGCGCTAACGGTTTCATTGCTCTCGCCACTAATCTCGATTTGCCAGCCGGCTCCGGCTTGCGCGGCGAATTTGCCATGACCTTTAAGCCAGGTGATCTTGTTCTTTTTGAACAACATCTCGATGCCGGCCGTCATCTTGGCGACGATGCCATCTTTTCTCGAGAGCATCTTGGGTACGTCGATACTCGCACCGCTTACCGCCACACCGTGTTGGCTTGCGCCATGCTGGATATGTTCGAAAAGCTCGGAGGATTCAAGCAGCGCCTTCGAGGGGATGCAACCTACATTTAGGCAGGTGCCCCCCAGTGCGCCTTTGCCAGCGGGTGTCTTCCACTCCTCGACGCAAGCGGTTTTCAAACCCAGCTGCGCGCAGCGTATCGCCGCGATGTACCCTGCCGGTCCAGCGCCAATCACCACCACATCGAAACTTTGCGCCATGGCGAGGTTCACACGTCGAGCAACAGGCGTGCGGGATCTTCCAGCGCGTCTTTCATCGCCACCAGCGATAGCACCGCTTCGCGTCCGTCGATGATGCGATGGTCATAGGAGAGGGCCAGGTAATTCATGGGTCGAATCACCACTTGGCCATTTTCGGCAACGGGACGCTCCTTGGTGGCATGAACGCCAAGAATCGCCGATTGCGGTGGATTGATGATGGGGGTGGAGAGCATCGAGCCGAATACGCCGCCATTGGTGATCGAGAAAGTGCCGCCGGTGAGTTCTTCGATGGCAAGCTTGCCATCCTGCGCACGTTTGCCGAAGTCGGCGATTTTTTTCTCGATCTCGGCCAGGGTCAATTGATCGGCGTCACGCAAAATCGGCACCACCAGGCCGCGAGGGCTACCTACGGCGATACCAATATCGAAATAACCGTGATAGACGATGTCGTTACCATCCACCGAGGCATTCACTAAAGGAAATTTCTTCAAGGCATGCACCGCTGCCTTGACGAAGAACGACATGAAACCCAGCTTGGCGCCATGTTCTTTTTCGAAACGATCCTTGTAGCGAGCGCGCAGCTCCATCACCGGCGCCATATTCACTTCGTTGAACGTGGTCAAAATCGCTGCGGTACTTTGCGATTGCACCAGGCGTTCGGCGACGCGCGCGCGCAGGCGCGACATTGGCACGCGCTGTTCGGGGCGTCCACCCAAGAGTTGATCGGTGCGAACTGGTGCCGGGGGTTGAGCAAGTGCCGCTTGTGGTGCGGGTGCTTGGGTACTCGCCTGCACCTGGGCGATCACGTCGCCTTTGGTTACGCGGCCGCCACGGCCGCTACCGTCGATCGCGCCAGTATCCACACCTTGTTCCGCCGCCATTTTTTTCGCCGCAGGCATGGCGCTCGCGGGGGCTGGCACCGCTTTCCCTGCTTCATTGGCCTGGGCAGCGGGGGCAGCGGGGGCCGCGGGAGTGCTCGCCTTGGCTTCGGTATCCAGCGTGGCAATGATCTCCCCCGCTTTCACCGTGCCGCCATCGGTTCTCATGATTTTCGTCAGTACGCCATCGGCCGGGGCAGGCAACTCCAACACCACTTTATCGGTCTCGATATCGATTAAATTTTCATCGCGCTTGACCGGCTCGCCGACCTTTTTGCGCCAGGTGAGCAAGGTCGCTTCGGAGACCGACTCCGATAGCTGAGGTACCTTGATTTCAATCAACATGTCCGTTCTCCAAAAATTTTATGGGGCTTTGCGCGATTTGCGCGCCGCGCGCCCTGTGCCCTGCACCGGACGCACCAGGTTATCGGTCAGTGGCGCGAACGCGGCGTCGACCAATTCCTTTTGTTGTTCGTTATGCAGGGAACTGTAGCCCACCGCCGGCGATGCCGACGAGACGCGCATCGCATGCGCCAGAATCTGCTCCGGCCGCATGTGACGCAGAATGTAATGCTGAATGCTATGCCATGCGCCTTGATTGCCCGGTTCTTCCTGACACCAAACCACTTCCAGCGCGTTGGAATAAAGATCGATTTGTTCCTGAAATTCATCATGCGGGAAGGGATACAACTGCGCGATGCGCACAATCGCCACATCCTTGATGCCACGCTCCTTGCGTGCGTTCATCAGGTCGAAAAATACCTTGCCACTGCATAATATGACGCGCTTTACCTTTTTGGGCGGTATATCGCCATCCCAATCGCCATTCACCGGTTGGAATTTGCTCTGGGCAAACTCCTCCAAAGGCGACACCGACTCCTTGTGGCGTAACAGACTCTTTGGCGTGAAGATCACCAAAGGTTTGCGATAAGGGCGAATCATCTGCCGGCGCAGAATGAAAAACATTTGCACTGGTGTGGCGGGCACGCAAACCTGAATGTTGTAGTCGGCGCATAACTGCAAATAGCGCTCCAGTCGTGCAGAGGAATGTTCCGGTCCCTGGCCTTCGTAGCCGTGCGGCAGCATCATCACCAGGCCACAAATACGGCCCCATTTGACTTCGCCCGAGGCGATAAATTGATCGATCACCACCTGCGCGCCATTGGCGAAATCGCTGAACTGCGCTTCCCAAATCACCAGCTCATTAGGCTCGGAGGTGGAATAGCCAAATTCAAACCCCAACACCGCTTCTTCGGAGAGCACTGAATCGATCACCACGAAATCGCCCTGATTGGGGGAAATGTGCTGCAGCGGAATATGCGTGCCGGCATCCCATTTTTCGCGGTTCTGATCATGCAACACCGCATGGCGGTGGAAAAATGTGCCACGGCCCGCATCCTGGCCCGAAAGACGCACCGAATAACCCTCTTTCAATAACGAAGCGTACGCTAGGCTTTCCGCCATGCCCCAATCCAGTGGCATCTTGCCCTGGCCCATCAGGCGGCGGTCGGAAATAATTTTTTCGACGCGCGGATGCAGTTTGAACCCAGCGGGAATGGTGGTGAGTTTTTCCGACAAGGCTTGCAGCTCCGAGAGCGGCAGCGTGGTGTCGTCTTTTTCGTTCCACTTGGTATTTTTGTAGGGTGACCAATCCACCGCGAAGGGCGGCTTGTAATTGGAAAGTATGGTCTTGTTGGTGTGATAGCCACCGTCCAAAGCCTGACGGTAGGCAGCCACCAAACCTTCCGCGTCTTGGGCGCCAATCACGCCTTGGGTCAGCAATTTATCGGCGTAGAGTTTTCGCGTGCCCGGATGTTCGTTGACGATTTTGTACATCATCGGCTGCGTGACCATGGGCTCGTCTTGTTCGTTATGCCCCAGTTTTCTGAAGCATACCAAGTCGACGACCACGTCTTTCTTGAATTTCATGCGGTATTCAAGCGCCAATTCAATGGCGAATACTGAAGCCTCAGGATCGTCGGCGTTGACGTGAAAAATCGGCGCCTCAACCATTTTCATGACATCGGTGCAATACAAGGTGGAGCGTGTATCGCGCGGGTCGGAAACGGTAAAACCAATTTGATTGTTCACCACGATATGCACCGTACCGCCGGTGCCATAGCCACGTGTCTGCGACAGATTCAAGGTTTCCATCACCACACCCTGCCCGGCCACGGCGGCGTCGCCATGAATCAGCACCGGCAACACCTGATCGCCGGTGCGGTCCTTGCGGCGATGCTGGCGCGCGCGCACCGAGCCTTCCACCACCGGGTTGACGATTTCCAGATGCGACGGATTAAACGCCAAGGTCAAATGCATCGGCCCGCCTGCGGTGTTGATATCGGAAGAAAAACCCAGGTGATACTTCACATCGCCGCTCAATACATCTTCGTCGTGATGACCTTCGAATTCAGAGAACAAATCCTTGGGCATTTTGCCCAGCGTGTTGACCAGCATGTTCAAACGCCCGCGATGCGCGATGCCGATTACCAGCTCCTGCACGCCGGCTTCCCCGGCGCGTTGCAATAGGCTATCGAGTACCGGTATCAGGGTATCGCCGCCTTCCAGCGAAAAACGTTTTTGTCCCGGATAACGGGTATGTAGAAATCTCTCCAGGCCTTCGGCCGCGGTCAGCCGTTCGAGGATGTGGCGTTTGGTGTCGGGCGAGTAACTCGGTTTGGAGCGAATCGGTTCGAGACGCTCTTGAATCCAGCGCTTTTCGAGATACTACCAGTAGGACTTGTATCAGAGCGGCGGCTTCGCTGTTGGGTGCAGTTTTTCTTACGTCAAGTAACACGGTAACAGGAACGGGGGAAGACAGACCGTTTGTGTGTGTGACATTTAGGTCTTGTCCGCTCAGTCACGATTGACGACAACACATTTTTGGATGCGCTTTTTTCGTCGAAAAGAAACTTGACAATGAAATGGTCCAGGCGTTCATGTACCGATATTCGAAAGGGTTCAAAGTTCAAAGCAGATCGAAATCAATAGATGTATGCACATGATAACAAAACATGAAGCGAAAATATGTCCCAATTGCTAGTTTATTTATTCAGGCATGGTCTTTGACATGGGATTAGAGGAACTTCTTTTTTCTTTATTGTTATCATCCCATCATCATGATGGAATAACGCATTTTCGCTGATATTTTATTTCTATTGTATTGATTTTTTAACAGCTGCACGTATTGGCATGAACGGACCAACAATTCTCACCGACTCCACAATCAGTACTTTTGTGACATGATGTACCACAACGTTCTCGAGCTT
>JBJXEY010000067.1:0-18838 GCA_046153355.1 Burkholderiales bacterium | reverse complement strand
GCGCGTTTGATGTGGTCCCCGCCGCCGGGGATTTGGGGCACGCCAACGAAACCGAAAACGCCGATCTCTTCTGGGCTGCGCGCGGCGCGGGGCCTGGGTTCTTTGGCGTAGTGACGCGATTTTCTCTTTCCTTGCGTGCGCGCCCCAAGGTGATGATGAATAGCACCTATCTATACCCTGAGTCGGTGCAAGATGAAGTGTTCGACTGGGCGGCACGAATACGGCCAGAACTGCCACGCAACATGGAGCCTTTGGTATTCCTGCGGCGCGACTTGTTCGGTCATCAAGGACCTGGCCTGATGGTCACCGGCCCGACCCTCGCCGACACGCGCGAAGAGGCACAACAGGCACTCGCGCTCCTGGAGTCCTGCCCGGTATTGGACAAGGCGCTAATGCGCGAAGTTTATGTTGATACCGAAATCGACTCCCTACTCGCTGGGGGCGAAGAAACCCTCTACTGGCGAAATCGCCGTTACGCCGCGGACAATATGTGGACCAATGCGAGTGCCAGCGAGTTGCGGCCGGGCATGCAAAATATAGTTGCCTCCCTTCCCGCCGCGCCCTCGCACATGATGTGGATCTTGTGGGGGCCTGAACTTGCGCTCCCAGATATGGCGTTTTCCATGCAGGGAAACATTTACGTAGCGCTCTATTCCGTTTGGGAAAACCCCGCCGAGGATGCGCAACATCAAGCCTGGGTCACCGATCACATGAGGGCGTTGGAGCCACTGGCTTGCGGAATTCAACTGGCCGATGAGAATCTCGCGGCGCGGCCGTTCAAATTTATTTCCGATGAAAACATGGGGAAACTTGCGTTGCTGCGAGGCAAGTACGACCCCAACGACCTGTTTCATGGCTACATGGCCGTGCCCGATTGAGGGAACTGATTCACAGTCCTCCTATAATGCTCGCTTCTCGCCATGACTTTTGCCGATAGGCCTGACGCAACCTCTTTTTGGAGATGAGTGATGAGTGATTTCTCGATTTGCATGATGCGCCGCAATCTGGTTTTAGCTGCAAGCGCTAGCGCATTGTTGGCGCCGTTTGCCGCGTATGCGCAAGGCATATCCAATAAGCCGGTGCGCATCATTTTGGGTCAAACCGCCGCCACCACGCCCGATCTCATCGCGCGTTTGCTAGCTCAGCGCCTGCAGGCCAAATGGGGCCAGGCGTTCGTCGTCGAGAACCGCGGCGGCGCCGGTGGCGCGATTGGCCTTGACGCCGTGGCCAAAGCACCGCCTGATGGCCACACCATCACCATCAACGTCAACTCCACGTTGACACTGCCGCTTTTTTTCAAGATCGATTTTGATATCCTTTCCGGATTCACTCCCATCACTATGGTGGCGCAGAATTTATTCGCGCTGGCGGTACACCCTTCGGTACCGGCCAACAACTTTCGTGAATTCACTGATTGGGCAAAAAAAGGCGGTGCCTCGGTGAATTACGGCTCGCCAGGCAACGGCACGCATCATCACTTGATCATGGAATCTTTGAAGTTGCGCACCGGTATCGAGATGACACACGTTCCCTACAAGGGTTCGGCACCCGCCTTCACCGATTTGATGGGCGGTCAGATTACGGCAATGTTCGTACCCATGGGGACAGCTATTAGCTTGGGTGGCAGCGGCAAGATTCGCGTACTGGGCGGTTCAGGGCGCGAGCGCTCGCCGCTAACGCCCAACGTGCCTTCGTTGCACGAGCAAGGTTTGACCGGGTTTAATTTTTCGGCGTGGTTTGCTGCATGGGGGCCCGCCGGCATGAGCAACGATTTGGTTGCCAAATATCGCAACACATTGATTGAGATCCTCGCCGAACCCGAAGTCAGCGGCAATCTTGCCAAGCAGGGCGCCTCAGTGCGTACCAGCACACCAGAGGAGTTAAACCGCGTCAATCGTGAGGATTTTGAAATGCTTGCCAAACTCATTAAAGACGCGAACATCAAAGGCGATTAGGCAGAAAACTAGCGGCAAAAAAGCCAGCGGCGCCAGGTTATGTCGCTCTCATTCTGGGCAAAAAGGTCTCCCCCATGGCGTTGAAAGCGACCATCTTCAAGGCCCAGGTCGCCATCGCCGATATGGATCGCGGCTATTACGCCGAGCATGCGCTAACCCTTGCCCGCCACCCTTCAGAGACCGACGAACGATTGATGCTTCGTATCACGGCCTTCGCTCTTAACGCTCACGAGAGACTGGAATTCGGTAAAGGTTTGAGCGACGAAGACGAGCCCAGCCTATGGCAAAAGACTTTGACCGGAATCATTGAGAATTGGATCGAGGTCGGTCAACCAGATGTCAAACGATTGCGTAAGGCCTGCGGTCGTGCAAACGCGGTATGCGTGTACAGCTATGGACGCGGCGCCGAGATGTGGTGGAAACAATCTGCGGATGAACTCGCTCGCCACCAAAATCTTTCGGTATGGTCCTTACCTGCGGATTCCACGCAGGCGCTTGCGCGACTGGCGGATCGCGGCATGCAATTGCAATTCACCATTCAAGAAGGCATCGCCTTTGTTAGCAACACCAGCGAATCGATTCAGATCGAGCCGCAGCAGCTTAAGTTCGCGGAAACATGACGGATTTCATCAACAGGTTGAACTCGGCCTGAAAGATGGCGTCACAGCCACCGAAGATTTGCAAAAGCTAGACGGCAAGCGCTAGGGCTGTACGTGCAATGTCGCAAGCAGCAAGCAGCAAGCAGCAAGCAGCAAGCAAAGCTATTGTTCCAAAATTGTTTAGTCTTGCCTAAGCGAATTTTTTTCGCTATTTGCTTGGCGATCCCGGCGACGATGAAGAACCTTTTAATTCGGTTTCCATCTTGAGATTTTCCAAAGGGGTGCCGGTCGACAATATCGGTGTTGGCGCGGATGCTGGCGCACTTTGGCCATCCTGCACATTACCGCTTGAGGATGATCCCGAATTCGAACCTTGGATCGTGCCAACAGCGCTTTGCCGATTCTGCTGAATCTGGAAAACGATAGGATTAACAGCGGATTTTGGCGTTATTTGCCACAGCAACCAAAGTATCCACAGCACGCTAATTAAGATGACCCCGGCGATTACCCGCCAAAAAAGCTCGGAACCGAAACTTTCCCGTGCCGTCGACTCGCTATTATTTTCGATGTTTTCCGCCAAAGTCGCCCCTAATTGGCCAGTTATTCGAGCGAATGATACAGGTTGGGGCGAATTCTGTACGATTTGGACCAAAGTTCTTCAAATCATAATGATTTGGGAGCCCCCATTTAGCATCGCTGCGCCGCACAATTGGGGAAATTTTACGTCGGAACGGATACGTAGGTAATTAAAGGGGCCGAAAAACGCAGAAAAGATTCGCGTTTTTCGCGAAAACCGTCTAGACCAGACTGAAAATCCCGCGTATAAGGAGCCTGCAAGATTTGTGGAGGATGTCCGTTTGACGCTGCACATGATGTAGGTGTGGGCATTAAATGATTTAACCACCATAGTCGGCAACCGGGCGCAAGCCCAATTTTTTCTTTTTCTGGGATTAGAGTAATGGCTACAGGTACTGTGAAATGGTTTAACGACGCCAAAGGTTTTGGTTTTATTACACCCGATGGCGGTGGCAAGGATCTCTTCGCGCATTTCTCCGCGATTCAAGGTAGTGGTTTCAAAACACTCAAGGAAAACCAAAAGGTTTCCTTCGACGTGACCACTGGCCCCAAGGGCGACCAAGCAACCAATATCAAGGCAATGGACTAAAGTCCCGCCGCGCGAGGGTCGCCCGGGTTGCCGGGCGACTTTCGTGCCGGTTTGTCTTGTTGGTTTGACATCGCCATGGGATTGCGGCAAAGCTCTTGGGCTTGTAGCTATTCCAGATGGGCTCGTTTTCCCTTCGCAATGACGTCTTCATCGATGGTCATCTGCGGGGATACGAGACCTATATCCATCTATGCGCGCTAATTGATTGCGGCGGCTTTTTCTTGATGTTGGTCGAGAGTCGATTTCGGCCAACCCTTGGAAGAAGATGCTTCATAGGCGCGCAACTTTCGGTTTCGCGCAGCCTTATCTAGCCTGGCGATTTCCCTGACCTCGCGATAAAACGCGCCCATGTCGCCCGCGTGTTTGTCGATCATTCGTGTAAACGCCGGCACCAAATCGGAATACACGGCAACCGACGCAAGTAAGGCGTTGTTAGCGGCTGTTGAGAAAAAACGGTCATAGCCCGAAAAACCGTTCCAACGGTTTTTGAGTCTTGCGTAGTTTTCGGCCATTCGTTCGAACTCGCGTTGCTTGGCGTTTCGCTTTTCGGTGTCGCTCATCGGCGAGGCAAAAACCTCCTCCAACGTGCGCCGAGTTTGAAGCAGCAAAGCCATGACCTCGACTCGGCGAGATCTAGCCAATTGCCAGCGAAGTAACTCCTGGTTCGACTCGGCATTTTGCCGTTTTGCCAGCCAACGGCGCACCCCCTCCTGCTCAACCGCGACGGCAAACGATTCGTTGAATTGCGTGTCATCGCGTACATAAACGACTTGATGCGCCAATTCGTGAAAAATTATCCTGGCGATGTCGGCCTCGGGATAGTGAATGAATGTCGACAACACCGGATCGTCGAACCAGCCCAAGGTCGAATACGCCGGCACACCGCTGACATAGGTATCCAGCCCCTTTGCGGCGAGCTCGTTTGCGTGGTTTCTTGCATTCTCTTCCACATAAAACCCGCGATAAGTGACGCAGCCGGCGAACAGAAAACACGACTCCATGGGTCTAATCGACAGTTCGGGGGCGGCAACTACATTCCACACCACGAACGGCCGTCCCAGATCGGCATAGAGGCGATAGCTGCGATTGTCCGGCAAGCCCAGTTCGCGGCTGGCGAAATCGCGAATCTCGGTGACGCGCTTGAGCTGACGTGATAGTGCCTCGTTGGATCCGCTTGTGGTCGCCACCTCATCAAACGGAACTGATCGGCGCATGACTTCCATATGTCCGTCGATAGATTGGAAATAATATGCAACGCTGCCACACGCGCCAAGCAACAAGGTGGCGAAAATAAGTAATAGACAAATTCCGCGTTGCACGCTCATCTCTCAAACGAACCCGTCTTAAAAAACACAGCGGACTGTTTCGCTACCTCCCCCGAAAGCAACATGCCCGAATGGCTGACGGGCAAAACGATGTGGTCGCGCAATCCTCCCACTTGTGTTTCGGCGACCGTGACCGCGCCATCATTGGGCTCATTTAATGATGCGAAAAATATTCCCAGGCCGAACGCATGGTCGCCGGCGATTGCGCCAACCTCCGCACTGTCAGGCACGCATGCTTCGAACGGAGAACGCCAGATTTCACGGCTCGCGCCCAGCATTGAACCCCACGCTTGGCGATCGAATTGTTTGGCTGCTTGCGAGCCCAATGCAGGCGCACCCAGCAGTAGCGCGCGGCCAATGCGTTGGTCTGTATTGAGTTTTAGATAGCGAAGAATAATCACGCCACCAAGGCTATGACCTAACAAATGTATGGTCTCCGCATCGATTGCGGAGACAGCGCGCGCAAGCCTGTCGATATGGCTATCGAGCGTGTCACCGGTGGATCGCAGCGCCAGATATTCAGTTTCGAATTCAGCTTTGCGAAGTTCGTGGGCAAGCCAACTCATCGCCCAGGGCCCCATCCACAGGCCATGAATCAACAATACACAAGGCTTGCATGTCATGAGTCAGGCCGCTTCGTTGGTTTGGCGCTCGGTGAGCCGGGAGGAGCGAAGCAGCGCGGCGCCGCAAGCAATGGGTAAGCAAGCCAAGGCCAAGTAGCACGGAGCAAAACTTCCAATTTTGTCGGCGATCGCGCCAAACAATGGCGTACCGATCAAGGAACCGGCAAAAAAAACCGCCTGCGCACAACTTGTCATCCCTGCCACCCTCCCTTCTGGTGCAAGTCGCGCGATCTCCGCGAGAAACACCCCATTCCAGGAAACCGCGCTGGCACCCAACAATAGCGCCACCAGAACCACCGCCCAGGTTGGCCACTGTGACGAAAATAGTCCACTAGCGAGACAGCAAACACCCATGATCATTCCAATCACCGCCAGCACTCTTCTTGGTTTGCCGGTTCGATCAGCGATCCAACCCCAGAACACCCTGCCAAATACACTGGCTATCGACAAGGCAGAAAAAACCGCGCCCGCCGCCAACAAGCTGTAGCCAAGCTCTACATGCAAATAGATCACGAGAAACGTGGTGACCGCGAGTTGCACAAGCGAAAACGTGGTCGCGGCGAATACCAATTGCAGCACTCTGGGATTCGCCATGATTTCTTCGAACGACTCGCGCACACCAAAAAATTGAATTGACGCCAGAGGATCTCGCTCTGTATCAAACAAAACATAAAAAGGTCGTAGCGCCAACAAAAGGAACACCGAGCCCAGCGCGAGGCAAAACAAGGCCTGCCCCCAGATCATGAATAACAACAAAGGCGGCAACAGCACGCCCGCCACGGCGGAACCCAAAGGCACGCCAGTCTGTTTGATGGAGAACATCATGGAACGTTGCCGCGTGGGCACTGCCTGCGCCAAGACTAGCGAACACACTGGGTTCACGACACCATGCGCCACGCCGGCGAGAAGCGCATAAACAATCACTAAAGAAATATGCGCGCCACCAACTATAGCCAAGGCAGAAGCGATCAATAAGACGCAATATCGCAATGTGGCGATTGGCCCGAAGCGCCGTGACAACGCGCCACTTAGCAATCCAGAAACGATAGCCGCGCAAAAGAATACCGACACCAACACGCCAACTCGCGCCGCTGGCATACCTACATCCGGTGCCGCAACCGTAGCGATCACCGAGGGCACCGCCAGGGCGAAAGCAGTTAGCGTTTGCACCGCGGTGCTCATGGCGACCGAACCATAAACCTGCGCGCGGGTAAGCGTGGCAATCAATGCCGTGAACCGGTTAAGCTCACACGAGCTAGCTCGTACGGACCAGGGAAAATGTCATTTATCGATCACGTTATCGAAACAAGATTTTGGTTTTTTTGTATATCAGCGAGAGGCGACAAAATAGGCAACGTCCCTAATTGCAAATGCATTGAAAGCTAACGTGCCAACCGCGCCATTTCAACGCGAAATAACACCGGCTTATTGAATGCATTGGTCCAGACCATGCAATAGTCCCTGGCCACTTTAGGCGCGTAACTGCCCGATCCCAAGGCCTGTCGATCACGCTTCAACTCGAATATTGTCTTGCCACCCTCTACATATTGAATATTGAAATCGATCAGCGCATCGGCGCGATACCAATAACGAATAACCTGTCGCTCGTTGATGGCAAAGCATTCTTTATGCGCCGACGAGCTGGTTAGTGTCTTGGTCGTTACCCTTACATTTTCTTGAGCAAAAATGGGGCAGGATAAAAGCAAGCCCAACACACCGACCGATAAACCGCGTGCCCATCGTCTGATGTTCATCTTTCAATCCTCATAATTTGCATTTGTCAGCATGCCAAGTTTGCTCGGAACGTCTGCGCAATTCGTGCAATTTCATAACACTCTAAATGTTCGGCTCAGTGATCACGTCTTTCGAAAACTTTACAAACGAATACCACTCAAGGCAACCGGAACACCGAGGAAAGCGAAAAGCCCTTATCATCCCCGAGACACTTGGTTTTTCCTCATGAATTCGCGGAATTCTACTCCACGACCAGTGCGAATCGACTTGAAAACGTTGAACTAGACAGCGTGAGTCGCCTCAGCGCCACAAGCTTTTTCGCCCCTAAAATTCGCCCGATTTTTCTCCCCGATCAACACTATAGGACTCCGATCATCATGAAAATTGCCGTTCTTCATGACTATGGCGACATGTTTCGCCAAGCCCGCGCATTCGCCAAACTCAAAGACCACGAAGTGATTATTCATCGCGGCACCGAGACTGATCCGTTGAAATTAGCGGATCTGGTGGGCGACGCGGATGCGTTGGTACTGACGCAACAAAGGGTAAAAGTGCCGCGCGCGGCGATTGAGCGCATGCCAAAGCTAAAGTTCATCGCCCAAACTGGGCGCAACGCCTATCACTTGGATGTGGATGCCTGCACCGAACGCGGCGTGGTGGTGTCGTTTGGCGGCACAGGCCCAGGCGGCAGTAATTTCGCCTCAACGGTGGAACTCACCTGGGCAATGATAATTGGCGCGTGGCGGCATTTGCCTTTCGAGGTTGAACGGCTCAAGCAGGGGCATTGGCAAAGCACCGTCGGCACCAGTCTTTTCGGTCGCACTTTGGGCATCTATGCCTACGGTCATATTGGCAGCGCAGTAGCGCGCATCGGTCGTGCCTTCGGCATGAAGGGGGTTTGTTGGGGGCGCGAGGGATCAACGTCCAAGGCACGCGCCGACGGATACGAGGTTGCGGCTAGTCGTGAAGCCTTTTATGCGGATTGCGACGTCATTAGCCTCCATCTTCCCGCCAATAAAGACACCTATGGCATTGTGACGGCGGAAGATTTGGCGCGCATGAAGCGCACCGCCATGATGGTCAATACCAGTCGTGCGCCGCTTATCGGCAAAGGGGTACTCGCCGAAGCGCTGAAAAAAAACCGACCAGGCTTCGGCGCGGTGGATGTGTATGACGAGGAACCGCTGGTTGGCGCCAATGACCCGGTGCTCAAGCTACCCAACGCGCTGTGCACGCCGCATCTTGGCTACAACGATTTCGATGCATTCGATCGATTCTACGAAGGCGCCGCCGCGCAATTGTTGGCCTTCGCCGAGGGCAAACCCATCAGCGTGCTTAATCCGGAAGCATTGAAGAAAAAATAGACGCCGGAGGCGACCATCATGGAGCCGGTCAATGTCGCAGACCTACGTAAGCTCGCTAAAAAGCGGCTGCCCCGGGTATTGTTCGATTTCATCGACGGCGGCTCCTATGACGAAGTAACGTTACGCGCCAACTGCGAAGATTTAAATCGCATCCGGTTTCGCCCCAAGGTTCTGGTGGATGTTTCTCAGCGAAGCTTGGCGACAACTTTATTTGGCCAAAAGCTCGCTTTACCTATTGTTCTTGCCCCAGTCGGGAGCGCTGGGGTGTTCGCGCGCCGTGGCGAGGAGGCCGCCGCGCGTGCATCCGAGCGTTGCGGCACTACCCTCTGCCTATCTACCGCGTCGATCTGCTCCATAGAAGAGGTTGCCGCGCACCGCAAGACGCCGTTTATGTTTCAGCTCTACATGAGTCAGGATCGTGCCCATGCGCGCGCGCTAGTAGAACGAGCCCAAGCAGCCGGCTGCTTTGCCCTGGCGTTCACCGTTGATACCGTGGTGAGTGGCCAACGCGACAAAGACGTTCGCAATGGCTATGTGGTCCCGCCGAGATTCGTCGCCGGCAACGTTATCGATGCCTTATTGCACCTTCGTTGGATGCTGGATGTGCCGTTCGGGCCGCCGGTTTTTTTCGGCAATTTTCCAGATGGCGGCGGGTCGCGCAGCTTTCTGCCCGTGGCGCGGCGCATGTTGCGCGCGCAAGACACCACCATCTCCTGGAAGGAAGTCGATTGGCTGCGCTCGATTTGGAAGGGTCCGTTGCTGCTAAAAGGCGTGCTCACGCCGGAGGACGCAATCCTTGCGATGGAGCACGGTTGCGATGGTGTGGTGGTGTCCAATCATGGTGGCCGGCAATGCGATAGCGCTCCATCGACCATTTCGGTGTTGCCCTCAATCGCGGCAGCGATTGGAAAAAAGCATGGCGGCAGAGGCACGGTGCTCTTCGATGGTGGCATCCGTCGAGGGCACGATGTTCTGAAAGCCCTCGCGCTTGGCGCCGATGCCTGTCTCGTCGGCCGCGCCTGGGCCTATGGGCTTGGCGCCATGGGTGAGGCGGGCGTGGAGAAAGCCATTCGTATTCTCGAAGCAGAAATGAGCGCCTCGCTGGCGCTGCTCGGGCGAACGAGCATCGCGGACCTGGACGCGAGCGCCGTGGATCTGGAACGACTGCGCGAGACAAAGCGCATTGGCTCGCCCAAGCCAACATGACCCCCGTCAATATCCACGACATGCGCGAGTTGGCTAGACGTCGCCTGCCACGCACGGTATTCGATTTTCTCGACGGCGGCGCGCTGGATGAACTGACCCTGCAGGCCAATCGCGCCGATTTTGAGCGCGTCGTGTTTCGTCCACGTGTTCTGGTAGATGTCTCGAAGCGCTCGCTCTCCACCCATCTTTTTGGTATCGATCAACGCATGCCGCTTATTCTTGGGCCGATCGGTTCGCTGGGTCTTCTTGCCCGACGCGGCGAGATGCAAGTGGCGCGTGCCGCCGAGCAATGCGGTATACCGATGTGCCTATCCACCGCGTCAGTGTGCTCGATAGAAGAAGTGCGCAGCACAAGCAAACATCCATTTTGGTTTCAGCTATATGTCGGCCGGGAACGTCCGGTGGCAGAAGCGCTCATCGAACGCGCCGCGAACGCGAGTTGTCCGGTGTTGGTGTTCACCGTTGATCAGTCGGTTTCGTCGCGCCGCGAACGCGATGCCAGAAACGGACTGACCTTTCCCATGCGCATCACGGCCACGAACGCCCTGGATATGCTCCTGCATTGGCGCTGGGCGGTCGATGTTTTGCTTGGCCCACCATTGGATCTGGGCAACTACCGCAAACCCGAGGAACGTAGCCGCAATGTTCTGACCTTTCCCCAGCGTGCGGCCAAAACGCAGGACCCAAGCAAAACCTGGAAGGAGGTTGATCGGGTGCGATCCCTCTGGAAGGGCCCTCTGGTGATTAAGGGGCTACTGACGCCAGAGGAAGCACAACGCGCCGTGGATCACGGGGCTGATGGCATCGTGGTATCAAATCACGGTGGTGTGATTCTCGATAGCGACCCCTCGACGATTTCAGCGCTCCCGGCGATTGTCGATGCGGTGAAGGGCAAAACCAAAATCTTTCTCGATGGTGGGATACGCCGAGGACAAGATGTACTCAAAGCCATATCACTTGGCGCCGACGCATGTTTTGTTGGTCGCGCCTACGCCTATGGATTGGCCGCCGGCGGGCAGGCGGGCGTGCAGCGCGCGGTGCGCATTCTTGAAGCCGAAATGAGCGCCACCATGGCCTTGCTGGGCATTAACCGAGTTGCCGAGCTTGGAACTTCGACGATCTATTGATCGAGGTTGAAGCGAAAAACCGACTTTGATCGCTCGACGATCTATTAATCAAAGTTTGGCAAGAAACCCAAGCATCGCCTGATTAAAAGCCACTGGGTTACTCACCACGGAGATATGCGAGGCGCCGGGTAGGATTGCGTGCGTCGCACCCGGCGTGGCGTCGCACATGGCCTGCACTATCGCGGGCGGCGCGCCGACACGGTCGAATTCGCCGCTCACGTACATGACCGGCATCTTGAACTCAGCCAAACGATCCCACCAGTTCAATTCCAACAAAGCCGAAATACAACCTAGATAACCATCTAAGGTGGTTCTTAAAATCGCCGCGCGCATACGCTCAATCACCACCGGATTGTTGGCCCTAAATTCCTCGCTAAACCAGCGCGCCAATGTTGCCTCCGCGATGGCAGCCACGCCGCCCGCCTTAGCCTTGTCGATCAGCAGCGGCCACATCGCACCGTACTCGGGCACCATCCGCGCCCGGCAACTGGTGGGCACCACGCCAGATACCCGGTCAGGATGATTGAGCGCGGTTTCCGCCGCCACCACGCCACCCAAACCCAGGCCCACGATGACCGAGCGTTTAATACTCAGCGCATCCCACACGCCCAACACATCAGCCACGATAGTTTTGAGCGAATAAGGCGCCGGCGTGCTTTGCGAATAGCCATGCCCGCGAGAATCGATGCGTATCAATCGATACTTGGCCGATAAGGCGTCCACTTGATCGTGCCAAAGCGTATGGTCGTTAGTGATGCCGGTGACGAAGGTGACACAGGGCGAGAGATCATCGCCGTTCACCTCGACATTCAATTCAACCTTATTGGCGAGGACTTTCATTCTTGCGCCAGCGCCGCACGGAATTCGAGGCTTGCGCGAAACACGGGGCTCACCAGCCTAAATTGGCCAAATAAAATCCCATAAATAGAATTCATAATCGCATATGATGAGCGTGGCACCTTGCATCCATATCATAAATTTAATAAATTGGTGGGCCCACCTGGACTCGAACCAGGGACCAAAGGATTATGAGTCCTCTGCTCTAACCAACTGAGCTATAGGCCCGAAACCGGCAAGTTTGAATTATAACTGGCGCACCGAGTATCGAATCGTTGAGGCGCACGATTGTCGCGATCTAAGGGGCTGCGTTCAGCCCCGCAGATCAGCCGGATTTGCGTACCGTGCGCTTATCGCGCAGGGTTACCAGTTCTTCGGCTGCGGTGGGATGAATCCCCACCGTCGCATCGAATTGTTGCTTGGTCAATCCAGCCTTCACCGCGATGCCGATGCCTTGAATGATCTCCGGCGCGTCGCCGCCGACCATGTGTACGCCAACCACCCTTTGCGTGGCGGCTTCGACAATGAGTTTAACCAAGGTGCGTTCATCGCGCCCCGAAAGCGTGGCTTTCATGGGTCGAAAATCCGTTTTATAGACTTCGATTTCCGGGAATTTTTCCAAGGCTTCAGATTCCGTCAAACCTACCGTTCCCACTGGCGGCTGACTAAACACTGCCGAGGGTACGTCGTTGTGATCAACCCGAACCGGCGCACCGCCGCCAAATAACGTGGTGGCTACGGCCTGCCCTTCACGAATTGCCACAGGCGTCAAAGCAATACGATTGGTGACATCGCCAACAGCAAAAATATTAGGTACCGAGGTACGACCGTGTTCATCGACCACAATGCCACCTTCCTCGTCCAGATTGACGCCGGCCTCCGCCAGCCCCATGGCCGCTGTCGCGGGCAATCTGCCGGTGGCATACATGACCGCGTCGCAATCAATGGTCCGCGTGCCCTGCGCGGTTTGCAATGTCGCGCGCAGCGTTCCATCCTGGGTTTTCTCGATGGATTGAACCGTGCTCTTTAGCTCAATGACGATGCCTTTTTTGCCCATCTCCTTGGACAAATGAGCGCGCACATCGTCATCGAACCCTCTGAGGATTTGTTCACCCCGATAACTTAGCGATACCGTCGAACCAAGACCACGAAAGATGCCCGCGAATTCCACCGCGATATAGCCGCCGCCCACCAGCAAAACGCGCCGGGGTTGCACGGCAAGCTCGAAGGCTTCGTTGGAAGTAATGCAATATTCAATGCCGGGAATACTCGGCATATTGGGCCAGCCACCGGTGGCAATCAGGATGTTGGCAGCACTTACTCTGCGCCCGTCTATATCGACGCTATGGCCATCTACAAGCTTGGCGGTGCCTCGGATGACGGTGACCTTCGAGCCTTCCAACAGTTTGCCGTAGATGCCCTCCAGACGCGTTATTTCGCGATTCTTATTCGCGATCAATGTCGGCCAGGAAAAGCTAGGCGTGGGCACCGTCCACCCGTAGCCTGCGGCATCCTCGAAGTCTTGGTGAAAATGCGCGGCATAGACTAATAGTTTTTTTGGCACGCAGCCGCGTATAACGCAGGTTCCGCCGACGCGATGGTGTTCGGCAACCGCGACCTTGGCGCCAAAGCCCGCAGCGATACGGCTCGCGCGCACCCCGCCCGAGCCCGCGCCAATGACAAACAAGTCGTAGTCGAATTGAGACATGGTTGGCGCTCTAGGGCCGTCTAGGCACGGTTTTGAAGTCCACGGTTTTGAAGATTTCTACGGTGGAATATCGGTGGGGCGACGCTTTCAGTGGCCCCACCGGCCTAGGTATTGTCCAAAAAGCTCTTGAGTCGCTCCGAGCGCGACGGATGGCGTAGCTTGCGCAACGCTTTCGCTTCAATTTGGCGAATACGTTCGCGCGTCACATCGAACTGCTTGCCAACTTCCTCGAGGGTATGGTCGGTATTCATTTCGATGCCAAAACGCATACGCAGTACTTTGGCTTCGCGCGGCGTCAAGGAATCAAGTATGTCCTTGGTGACTTCGCGCAAGCTAGCAAACATCGCCGCGTCGTTAGGCGCCAGAGTCGCCAGATCCTCGATGAAATCGCCCAGGTGGGAATCATCGTCGTCACCAATAGGCGTCTCCATGGAGATCGGTTCCTTGGATATCTTGAGGATTTTACGAATCTTATCCTCGGGCATCTCCATCTTATCGGCGAGCGTCTGCGGATCCGGCTCCATGCCGGTTTCCTGCAAGATCTGTCGCGATATGTGGTTCATCTTGTTGATGGTCTCGATCATGTGCACCGGGATGCGAATGGTGCGCGCCTGATCGGCAATCGAGCGGGTAATGGCTTGGCGAATCCACCACGTGGCATAGGTGGAAAACTTGTAGCCTCGGCGGTATTCGAATTTATCCACGGCCTTCATCAGGCCGATATTGCCTTCCTGAATCAGATCCAGGAATTGCAACCCGCGATTGGTGTATTTCTTGGCGATCGAAATCACCAGGCGCAGATTGGCCTCGGTCATCTCGCGCTTGGCGCGCCGCGCCTTGGCTTCGCCCGTGGACATCTGCTTATTGATGTCCTTGAGGTCCTTTAGCGGAATGCCGATGCGCTTTTGAATTTCGGTGAGCTTATGCTGTTGCTCGAGAATATTCGGCTCAAAGCGCGCGAGGGTCACCCCATAAGGACGTCCAGTCAAAACCTCGTTTCGAATCCAACGCGCGGAGGTTTCATTGCCGGGAAACGACTTGACGAAATGCACGCGCGGCATCTGGCCTTTATTCACGCACAAATCCAAAATGCTGCGCTCGTGGCGCCGAACCTCATCCACCATGCCGCGCACGGTATCGCACAGCCGTTCAATGATGCGCGCGGTGAAACGAATATTCAGAAGCTCGGCCGAAATCTGATCGCGGACCTTGATGTATTCCTTGCTGCGATGACCATGTTCGGCCAGCGCCTTTTTCATCTTTTCGTGCAAGCGGCGAATTTTCGCGAAACGCACAAGCGAATCTTCTTTCAACTGCAATAAGCTGGCCGCCAGTGCCGCGCCGCCGTCATCCTCTTCTTCCGCGAGCTCTTCGTCGATTTCTTCTTCTTCGACAACGACTTCCTTGATGGGAGCTTCCTTGGCGTTCGGATCGATCAGACCATCGACCAGCTCGTCGACGCGCATTTCCTCGTTCTCGACTTTGCTGGCAAGCGCAAGAATCTCGTAAATGGTAGTCGGACAAGCAGAGATGGCCTGGATCATGTGTTTCAAGCCATCTTCGATGCGCTTGGCGATCTCGATTTCGCCTTCGCGCGTCAATAACTCTACCGAGCCCATCTCCCGCATGTACATGCGCACCGGGTCGGTTGTACGGCCAAATTCAGCATCGACGTTGGTGAGCGCTGCCTCAGCCTCTTCTTCGACATCTTCGTCGGCAACGGCCTGCGGGGCACTTTCCGCGATCAACAGCGTCTCGGCGTCCGGCGCCTCATCGTAGACCTGGATGCCCATGTCATTGAAGGTGGTGATGATCGCCTCGATCTGCTCAGCGTCCACCATGTCGTCAGGCAGGTGATCGTTGATCTCGGCATAGGTCAGGTAACTGCGCTCCTTACCCATCTTGATCAGGCTCTTTAAACGCAAACGGCGCGCTTCGGCATCCTCGGGCTTCATATCCGCGCGCAGCAGCAACGCGCGCTCGGCTTCGCTATTACGCTTGGAGGGGCGGCCACGACCAATGCGCAACTTGGCGATTTCCTGCGCCGCCTTGGCCCGAGTCTCGGCGGCTTTTTTTTCTTCTTTTTCTTTTTGTGCCTGCAACTTGGCTTCTTCTTTCGCCTTTTTGGCCATTTCTTTGGCCTTTAGTTTCTCATCGCGAATGTGTTGCTTTTCCTTTTCGCGCTCCAGACGAATTCGCGCGCGTTCTTTTTCGCGCGCGACCTTCTCATGCTCTAAATCCTTTGCCGCCTTGGCCTTTAGGCGAAGCTTTTCGGCCTTTTGGTGCGCTTTCTCCTTCTCCACGGCGGCCCTGGCCTTTTGTTTTTCGCGCTTCGCCAAAATTTTCTCGCGTTCGATCTGCATTCGTGCCTTTTTCTTTTCTGCCTTCGCGCGCTTGACCTCATTGGCCTGCGCCGCCTTGGCGCGTTGCGCCTTGAGACGCTCCGCCGCCGCGCGCGCCTTGGCCGCCACGTTGGCAGAGTTATTCTTCAATTGTTTGGACGCCTTGACCGGGCGAGCCGTGCTTTTCTTTTTGCCGCTTTTACGGAGGACGCGATTCGTGCCTGCCCCGGACCTGGAAGTGCCTTTCGCCATAATTCGCCCCGTGTGGAATTGGTGAGGAGAGGAAGGTTAAGAACTTACGGAAAAGCCGAACATTATACCATTGCAGATCGGTTCTCTGGCGCCTGTTTTAATCGATTCAATTCTTGATGCAATCGTGAGTATTCGGCGGATTCGGCAATAGATAAGCTCATGGACTGCATTTTTTCCTCCAGCGTTTTGATTTGGGTCCGAACCAAGTCGGCTCTCAATTGGCGCAGCCCATCACGAAATTCGATTTCCAGATTTTCCGGGTCGATCTGAATCTCCATAAGACCCACTTGCGCGTCATTCAATGCTGGCCCGTAAGGCGTGTTGCCAAAGTGGTCGATCATCGCCGCCACGGTGGCCTCTGGCGCGTCAAGGGCGAAAATCGCCAATGCTCTGAGCGCTTCGCTCGATGCATGGCGAGCGTCCAGCAATTCGACCGGCAATTCTTGGGCCAAGCGCGGACTGGCAAGCAAACAACGCAATAGGCGCTGTTCCAATTTGCCGTCAACCGGCGCACGCGCGTCTGTGCGACGCGGCACGAACCGGCGCGACTGCGCCGCCGGATTGGGCCTGATTTCAGTGAGTTGCCCGGCCTCCTCTTGTGTCATCCCAACCGCTACACTCAATTGCTTGAGTATTTGCAACTGCAAAGCAGGTGCCGCAACGCGTTTTAGTAGCGGCTTGGCCTCGACGATCATTCTCGAACGCCCCTCGGCGGTTTTCATATCGACACGGCCGCTAAGTTCGGTGAGCAAGAATTCCGACAGCGGTCGTGCTTCGGCAATCTGTGCCTCGAACGCGGTCGCGCCATGGTTGCGAACGTAGCTGTCAGGGTCATCCTCCGCGGGAAGGAACAAGAACCGTACCGTTTTATTATCAGCAAGTACCGGCAACGATACCTCCAACGCATGCCAAGCCGCACGCCTGCCCGCAGCATCGCCATCGAAGCAGAAAACCACTTCATCGGTTTGGCGAAATAATTTTTGTATGTGGATGGCAGAAGTTGCCGTACCAAGCGTGGCGACCGCGTATTCGATGTCGTGCTGCGCGAGGGCGACCACATCCATATAGCCCTCGACGACGATCGCGCGACCCTTGGTGCGTATTGCGCTGCGCGCCTGTGAAAGACCGTAGAGTTCCTGGCCCTTTTCGAACAACGGCGTTTCCGGTGAATTCAAATATTTGGGTTCACCCACGCCTAAAACGCGCCCGCCAAATCCAATCACCGAGCCACGTTGATTCTGTATGGGAAACATAATGCGGTCACGAAAACGATCATAGCGTCTGCCGCCCTCAGCATCGATGACCAATCCGGCATCTTTTAACGCCTGGCCAGCGTAATCGCTAAATGTATCGCGCAAATTCTGCCAGCCCGCGGGGGCATAACCAATGCCAAATCGAACCGCAATCTTGCCGGTAAGCCCTCGTCCTTTGAGATAGTCGATTGCGTGCGGCGCGGCCTTGAGCTGATCACGATAAAAGCGGGTGGCACGTTCCATGATTTCGTAGAGGTCTGGGCCGCCGCTGTCGCGAACGTTTTGCGGCTCGTAATCGGGCATTTTCATACCCACCGATTCGGCCAACTCCTTGATGGCCTCGACGTATCCCATGCCTTGGTATTCCATGACAAACGAAATCGCGTTGCCATGCGCCCCGCATCCGAAGCAGTGATAGAACTGCTTGCTGGGGCTCACCGTGAATGAGGGCGATTTCTCGCTGTGAAACGGGCAACAGGCAGCGTAATTTGCGCCCCCTTTTTTCAGGGGAACATGGCGCTCGATCAGATCGACAATATCGATACGATTGAGCAAATCCTGCTTGAAGGAATCGGAGATCACGCGGATGCCGGTTGTGGGAAGGGCGGCCCCAGTTTATTGCGAAGGCGCCAATTTTGCAGCGCTATTTCACGCGTTCTTCACCCGTACTGTCGGTCCTACCTAACCCGCAAGCTTTTCCTTAAGCAGGGACGACACTTTGCTCATGTCCGCCCGCCCGGCAAGGCGAGATTTGAGTATGCCCATAGCCTTACCCATATCCTTGGCGGAACTGGCCCCGGTCTCGGCGAGCGCTTTGGCTATTTCCGCGTTTATTTCATCGCTCGATAACTGTTGCGGCATATAGGCTTGTAACAACACCAATTCGGCCGCTTCGACATCGGCGAGGTCCTGCCGTTTGGCTGCCTCATATTGGGAGATAGAGTCGCGACGTTGCTTGATTAGCTTTTCGACGATCGACAGTACATCCGCGTCGGTGAGTACCACTCGCTCATCGACTTCCTTTTGTTTCAGTGCGGCCAATAAAAGGCGAATAGTCAATAGGCGCTGCGTCTCTTTGGCGCGCATCGCCGCTTTCATATCTTCGGTGATTCGTTCTTTTAAAGACATAGACCCTCGCCTTAAAAAATGCGCAGATGAAACGCTTAAATCAAATCCGGAAAACCTGCTGCGAATAACCAATGGCGGTCGTTTGGCTTGCCCCGCCAGCGCTCCGAGCCGAACTGTCGGAAACAACAAAGGCGCGGGGAGGAGCGGTTTTAATTGCCACTCTCTCCGTCGCGCCGGTAGGTTCCTGGCCTCGCGGCCGAAACTAAAAGAGCTTGGGTGG
>JBJXEY010000063.1:0-3874 GCA_046153355.1 Burkholderiales bacterium | reverse complement strand
GAGGTGGAGCTCGCCGCTTTTGGCGTGCAGCGCAAGCAGATTGTGCGCCGGTTCACCGAAAACATCGAGGCCATCAAGCGCTTGTGGACCGAAGACAAGGTGTCGATTAAGGGCACCTTCTTTGACTTGCTGGAGGCCAATGTCTCCGTCAAACCGGTGCAAAAGCCGCACCCGCCGATCTGGATCGGCGCCAACGCGGACCCGGCCATCGAACGGGCAGCGCGCATCGGTGACTGCTGGTACGTCAATCCACACAACCGGATGGACACCATCGAACGCCAGGTCGAGGTTTACAAGCGCGCCCTGGATGCCGCCGGCAAACCCTTCCCCGCGGAATTCCCCGGCCGGCGCGAATGCTTTGTCGCGGCCACGCGCGAGGAAGCCATCCGTCTGTGCCGGCCCTATCTCGCGAAGAAATACGAGGTCTACCACGCGTGGGGACAGGACAAGGCGATGCCGGAAGGCGACAACAATCTCGGCCTCGATTTCGACGAACTGATCAAGGATCGTTTCTTTCTGGGAAGCCCGGACGAAGTTGCTCAGCAGATGATCGACTACACCCGAAGAACCGGCATCAACCACCACGTCCTGAGCTGTCAGTGGCCCGGCATGCCGCAAAACATGGTGCTGGATACGCTGCAGTTGCTGGCGGAAGCGGTGTTCCCGCGGGTGCGCCAGGGGATGTGAGTCCGCGATGCAGGCGACTGCACCCCGAGCCAGTGGCCTGCGGTCCGGGGCGCAATATCTTCGAATGCAAATATCCGACGAACCGCGCGTCCGTCGAAAATCCGGTATCGAGAAACACGACCCGTTGGTCGCGGGTAGCAGGTGACGAGCAGCTTCGCGCGGAGTGCTCGGACGCAGCCGTAACGGTACAGGTCGCGATTTGATTTGGCTGGGCGTGTTCTACCGGATTCAAAAAACCGAATGTCTCAAGACGACCCCAACCGGTCTATACCGGCCGTTTGACGTCCACTCGATGAAGGGGCTATGCGTAACATACTTTCAGGCTGCCCCAAATCTTTGCCCAACGCGCTACTTTTTCATCTGGGGATAGTAGCCTCGGTTGGATTGAGATTGGCTCAGAAAATTGATTGAGATTGCCAATTAGCAATGCGTTTACAGCCCCCAATGACACACCGGCCAACGTCGCACCGACTGCGAGAAGCTGATTGCAGCTTTTGCAATGATAGAACGTAGCTTGGCCACTGCCATTTGTGGCTGTTAGTAAACCGGCTGTCTTGGCATGAATTTCGATGGCCAATTTGGGGCTACTAACCATTGCCGACGGATTCTTCTGGCAGTACTCACAATCGCATACACGGGGTGCAAGTTCGTTAAGGCCAATTGACGACTCAACCACGACCTCACAATTTCCACAACCGCAAACACCAAAGTGCTTCATGGAATTAACGCACAACGAAACAAGCTAACCGGCGGCAAACTGTGGGGGCAAAGCCACCGCGTGCGGGACGTCCGAATTGAACAAGGGGTTGGTTATTTTCCGCTTTGCGGTGGTACGACATGCAAGACCTCGAATATGTTACAGACGACGGGCATGGATTCGGTCGGTTCCTTTCCGATGCGCTTGCACTCGCGGGTAAAGAATGCCCAGTGTGCCTTGCGCCAGTATTCGAGTGAGCCATCGCCTTCGCCCTCGATTGCCGCGTACTCGGCTGTTACTTCGCAGTACGGCACCACTTCTGAACTGATGATCCTCGTGACCAGGGCAGGTTCTCGAAGGTGGTCAAGAACTATTTCGATGTCTCCGGCCTTGGCAATATGTTCTGCATCGTGCTCGTATCCCCAAAGTAGGCCAGTAACTGCGCGCTTACGTCCCGATCTTATGAGGGAGAGAAGTTTTTTCGATAGTTCTGTGGAGTCGCCATACCCCTCGGCGTGAACTGGCCCCGGAGGAAGTGTGATGCCGTATGCGCTGAGCTTGGCAACGAGAGAGTCGACCGTCGGTGTGGTGGACACTTGCAGGGCCTAACAGTTGATGCAGAGGCAAAAGCGTCTCTTCATCAACAAGCGAAAAATTGATCGGTAAGATCCGTAAAAATTTGAATTTATTGAACTATTTCTACCGCCTGTCTCAATATCAATAACTTGCAAACCTGGATAGTTTATTCGATTCACACTTCTTAAATTGAAACGCAACAGCGACCGTCCGGTAATGGCCGTT
The DNA here is from genome assembly GCA_046153355.1 of Burkholderiales bacterium. Lineage (GTDB taxonomy): Bacteria > Pseudomonadota > Gammaproteobacteria > Burkholderiales > SG8-39 > 2-02-FULL-62-17. The sequence continues at coordinate 1,689 of JBJXEY010000063.1, read as the reverse complement.
ACGCGCCGGTCACAAGACAGACGGTTCAGACACGCCTCTCAGATCAAGTCCAACCACCCACACCCCAATGGTGACGGGGGATTGCTGCCAAACAACACGCGCTGCAGGGTGTGTGGAAAATGGCGAGACTCGCGCGTCGCCGCACTAAACCTTCATCTCGGCAAACACTTCCATTGCGATGTTGTGGGCATCGAGCGACGCGGGGATGCCGCAGTAGATCGCCACCTGCAGCAGCACTTCGCGGATTTCGTCTTTGCTACAGCCGTTAGTGATGGCGCCGCGCAGGTGTATGCGCAGTTCGTGCGGGCGGTTGGCCGCGCACATCATGCCCAGCACCAGCAGACTGCGTGTTTTGTGCGACAGCGCTTCGCGGCCCCAGATTTCGCCATAGGCATACTGGTTGATCAGTTTTTGTAGCGGCGCGCCGAACTCGCCGGCGGAAGTCATGCGCTTGTCGACTACATCCGCACCGAATATCCCCTTGCGGATATTCATTCCTTTGTCGTGCATATCCTTGTCAGCCATGCTCGTGTTCTCCTTGATTCGGCAAATTATTCCAACACGCGCCGGATCGCCGCAACGATGGCGGCGCGATCGGGCAACGCCGCTTTTTCCAGCGTCGGGCTATACGGTACCGGCACCGGTGCCGCGCACACACGCTGCGGCGCTGCCTTGAGCGCTTTGAACGTCGCGGCATCTTCAACTACCATGGCGGCAATCTCGGCCGCCGCCGAACAGGTGGGCGGCGCCTCGTCGACGATCACCAGGCGCCCGGTTTTGCGCACCGAGGCACGGATGGTTTCCACATCCAGCGGCACCAGCGTGCGTGGATCGACGACCTCGACCGAGATGCCCTCTTTCGCCAGCTCGCCCGCCACCGCCAGCGCCTCCTGCACGTAGTAGGCAAGACCCACCACGGTGACGTCGCTGCCGCTTCGTTTGACTTCAGCAACGCCCAGCGGCACAAGGTGATCACCGTCCGGTACCGGGCCGGTCACCGCATTCAGGCGGCTGCACTCGAAAGAGACCACCGGGTTGTTGTCGCGGATCGCGCTTTTGAGCAAACCCTTGGCATCGGCGGGCGAAGCCGGCAGGATGATTTTCAGGCCTGCAATGTGCATCCACATCGAATAGGGACTTTGCGAATGCTGCGCGGCGAGGTTCATGCCGCCGCCTGTCGAACAGCGGTAGGTCACCGGAAAAGCGGCCTGCCCGCCGAACCTCTAGCGTATCTTGCTCGCCTGATTCACCACCTGATCCATCGCCACAAACGAAAACGTGACCATGCGCCAGTTGACGATCGGCCTGTAGCCGCAGCCTGCGGCACCCAGGCCCATTCCGGTCAGCACCGATTCAGAAATCGGCGTGAAACGCACCCGAGACGGGCCGAATTCCTTCACCGGGTTGCCGGTGAAGTCGGTGCCGAGCGTGATCACGCGTTCGTCGCGCCGCATTTCTTCCGCGATGGCTTCATCGAGCGCTTGGGCAAATGTTATTTCGCGCATGGTCAACGTCTCGCTTATTTTCGCTGTTTTGTGATCCGCCCATTCGAACTAACACCTTCCCTCACACCCGGCCGGCTGCGCCCCCCTCGCTTCGCTCTCCCCGGTGGGCGAGGGGTGAAAGCCCTTCTCCCTCCGGGAGCAGGGTGGGGATGTGGGACGGTGTTAGTTCGAATTGGCGGAGCTC
>JBJXEY010000062.1:0-22217 GCA_046153355.1 Burkholderiales bacterium | reverse complement strand
CGCCTTGCCCACGGTGGTCTTGCCGCAGCCGGATTCGCCCACCAACGCCAGCGTTTTGCCGGCGGGCACATCCAAGCTCACGCCATCCACGGCTTTCACATGGCCGACGGTTTTCTTGAACACACCTTTACGAATGGGGAAATGGACTTTCAGATCGACAACTTTAAGTAAGGCTTTGCCAATCTCCGTCTTCGCGTGCGTCACTTCGGCGGGCTTCCCGGCCTTCGGCGCTGCACCCGCCTGGCCCTGCGATTCAACGCCCTTTTGCCGATCACCTACCCAATGGCAACGCACCTGGTGCGGCGATATTGCTTCTCCTGTGGCGGCCGCTCCCATCACCGTCCACCCCGGCGATTCACTGCGACAACGCGCATGCGCATGCTCGCAACGATCAGCGAAGCGGCAACCGTGAAACGCGGTGTTGAGGGGCGGCACCTGACCCGGAATTACCGCGAGTTCTTCGCCGCGCCGACCGGCACCTGGCAAAGAGGCAAAAAGTTTCCTCGAATAGGGGTGTTGCGGATTGGAGAAAAAATCCTCGCGCGAGGCGATCTCGACAATCTCACCCGCATACATCACCGCCACGCGACTGGCCATCCCCGCGACGATGCCCAGATCGTGGGTGATGAGCAGAATCGCCATGCCGCGTTCGGCCTGCAATTTTTTTAATAAATCCAATACCTGCGCTTGAATCGTCACGTCCAACGCGGTGGTCGGTTCATCCGCAACCAAAATCTCAGGCTCTGCGGCCAGGGCCATGGCGATCATGACGCGTTGTTTCAAACCTCCGGAGAGCTGAAACGGATATTCGGTGAGCCGCCGTGCCGCATCTGGCACCCCCACCGCTTCCAACAGGTTTTGCGCGCGGGCCCGCGCCGCTTCGCCCGACATCCCCAAGTGGCGCTCAAGCACCTCCTCAATTTGCCGGCCTACCGTCATCACCGCGTTCAAGCTGGTGGCAGGCTCCTGAAAAATCATGGCGATGCGCCGGCCACGCTGATCACGCATCTGCGATTCCGGCAGCGCAAGTAAATCGGTGCCATTGACTCGCACCGCGCCACCAGCAATGTGACCCGCCTCGGGCAACAGTCGCATGATGGAGAGCGCCGTCATCGATTTGCCGCAGCCGGATTCGCCCACCAGTGCAAAAGTTTCGCCGCGTTGAATATCTAGGGAAATGCCATCCACCGCGCGCGTGGGCGCGCCAATACCATCGATTTCGGTTCGCAGGCCCTCAATCTCCAGGAGCTTTTCCACTTTAGCCTTTCTCCATCGCCGGCCCTCGTACCCTAACTCTTGGGTCGAACGCATCGCGCACCGCATCGGCAAACAAATTCGCCGCCAGCACCAAAACGAACATAAAAACGAACGCGGCGGCCAAGGACCACCACACCATCGGCTCGCGCCCCATCTCCAGGCGCGCGGCGTTGATCATGGTGCCGAAGCTGGTCATGGAAGGGTCGACGCCCACACCCACATAGGAGAGAACCGCCTCGGCAAGTACCAGACCGGAAAATTCCAACACCAGGGAAATTAGTACCACGTGCATCACATTGGGCAGGATGTGCCGTGCCAAGATTTGTGCGTGGCCCACGCCAAACGCTTGCGCCGCTTGCACGTATTCTAATTCGCGCAATTTCAGAACCTCGCCGCGCAGCAAACGCGCGAGGCCGGTCCAACTGGTCAAACCGAGGATGCCGCAGAGGAAAACCAGGCGCAGATCGGCGCGTTGCACCGCAGTGGGAAATAATTCCGGATGGGTATCGATGTACACCTGCATCAATAAGACCGACGCCGCAATCAACAGCACACCGGGAATCGAATTCAAAGTGGTGTAGATGTATTGCACCACGTCGTCGATCCAACCGCGAAAATAACCGGCGGTGATACCGGCAGCCACGGCAAGCGGCAAAACCACCAGGGTGGTGAGCGTGCCGATAACGAGGCCGGTGCGTATGCTCTTTAATGCCAGAAGCAAGACATCCTGACCCACCTTGTCAGTGCCCAACACATGATATTGCGTACATAGCGAGAGCAACGGCCCACCGATCGCCATCAATACGCCCAAAATCAAAAGCATTTCTCGCCACGGGACACGGGTTTCGCCTCGCCAGATGCGCCGCATGACTTCGCTGCTTTGTAGCTCGGTTCCACGTGTCAAGGCGGCCGCGAGCAATACGGCGATCGCAAGCCAGGTGGCAAACGCCAGGGAAAACCCGCGCAGCGCCGTGATCAATACATCACGATCACGTTCGGCCTCGTTTTTCAGATGCACGCCACCGTGTTTCAAGCGCGGAAATTCGCGCACCTGTTTGGCTTGCGTGCCATCGGCGCCGGGAATTTCGATGGTTTCTTTCGAATAGGCGCGTGTATCGAAGGGCGCCGAATAAGTGCGCTCCTGGCGCTTGCGCAACGGATCGGCTATCGCATCCAGCAGCGAGAGCACCTCCACCGAGTAGATCGTTTTGCCTTCGGGATCCTTCTTATCCAAAGCAGGGCGGTAATGAATCGAGTCCAACAGCCCGACCAAAAGAAACGCGAGCAACACCACCAACGCAGACATACCGGATGGACTTTCGGTGACGCGCATCCAAGTGGCGCGCATTTGCGGGCGGCGACTGACGTAATAAAAGTAGCCTGCGATGCCCGTAAGCAACAGGAAAATTAAGGCGTCGGTCCAAAGAATGACAGGCATGCCTATTCCAGCCTAATTCGTGGATCGACCAGCGTGTACGAAATGTCGGTCAATAACAAACCAACGATATACAACACCGACCCCATGAACACCATCGCCCGAACGATGGCGAAGTCCTGCGATTGAATCGCATCGATGGTGTAACTGCCAAGACCAGGTATGCCAAAAAACGATTCGGAAATCAGGCTTCCCATGAATAGTGTGGGTATCACCACCACCACACCAGTGAGGATTGGAATCATGGCGTTCTGCAACACGTGGCGGAACATCACCACGTTTTCGGTGAGCCCCTTGGCACGGGCAGTGCGTACGTAATCCTTGCCCATTTCTTCGAGGAAAAAAGTGCGATACCAGCGCGCACCGCCACCGATACCTCCAATCACCCCCACCGCGACAGGCAACGCGAGAAACTTAAATGCGTCGACACCACCTGAGAACCCGGAGATCGGCACCAGATTGAGTAGCTTGGAGATTAGGTACTGGCCGCCGATGATGTAGAAAAGTCCGGAGATCGACATCATGGCCACACACAACACCACGCCCCAGAAATCGAGATAGGTGGCGCGAAAAAATGCCATCAACAGGGCGGCCGTGATGTTGAATAACAAACCAATGAGAAAGGTTGGCAGCGCCAGCGCAAGACTGGGCCACATGCGCGTGGCGATCTCATGGCCAATGGAGCGCCCATCATCAGCATTGCCGAAATCGAACACAAACAGCCGCACCGATTTTTCAAAAAATATGGTGTTGGTGATTTTGCCGGCGCCCTCGGCGGTTTCGTTATACAGCATGGGTTTGTCGTAGCCGCGCTCGGCCTTCCATTTTTCGATGGCCTCGGGGGTGACGCGTTTGGCGCCCAGTTGCATACGGGCGATGTCCTCGGGGGTGTTGACGACGAAGAACAAAGCAAAGGTGAGGAGATTGACACCAATGAGAATCGGGATGGCATAGAGCACGCGGCGAATGATGTAGGCAAGCATGGTGCTATCCCACCTTCGCTATTGAAATGCCCGGCCCAGTGCCAGGACCGACACGTCGAGCCGCCATGCGCTCGCGGCGGCGAAAACTGATCCACGCAGGCAGGGTTCCAAGGATGAGTAGGAGGACCAACAGAACAATTGGCCAAACAACCGGAGGGTTCCATTGGGCGCGGCGTGCCTCGCGCATCTCGGTATCGACACGCAGGAACTTCAAGCCGTTTCGTGCCATGTTGTTAGGTTTACCGTTTTTCATCCAGGCATGCGAGAGGCTGTAATCCTTCGGATGGAAGCCCCACACCCAGGGCGCATCCTCGCGCGCGATTTTCACCATCTGGTCGATGATCGCCTGACGCTCGCGGCCGTTGTCCATATTCTTCATTTGCTCGAACAAGCGATCAAAGGCCGGGTTGGCGTAGTTGCCGGCGTTCTCGCCTTGCGTCTTGGCGCGAGACTGGGCGCCATGTAACAGAAACATGAAATTTTCCGGGTCAGGGTAATCCGCGTTCCAACCGAGGAAAAACATTTGCGTATTGCCGGCGCGAATTTTTTCTTGGAACCGATTCCAGTCGGTAGCGCGTATCTCCAATTGAATATTGAGTTTGGCGAATTGGCGGCGATACCAATCCAGGCGCGATTTGTCGCCAGGGCCACGCGCCACGGTGTCTAGGTAAAGCACCAAGGGTTGACCGGATTTTTGGTCGCGTCCATCGGGGAAGCCCGCTTCGGCGAGCAGTTTCTTCGCCGTCTCAAGGGGTTTGCGTTTGGGCTTGCCATCTACCCAGTCATACACCACCGGGTTGAATCCCTCTTGGCCGTCGCGATAGCCATAAATACCCGGCGGCAGCGGGCCCATGCCGGGAATGCCGCGACCATTGGAAAAAATGGAGATGAACTCCTCCCAATCCACCGCGATCGATACTGCCTGGCGCAGCTTTTTAGTGCGCTCGGAGAGATTGCCGACCACGGGGTCAAGGAAATTAAAGGCAAGATAAAAGGTGCTGGCGCCTACCGAAGTCTTGAGGTTTATTCCCCTCTCATCCATCTGTGGCGATAGCGCGGCATCACCTTCCAGGCCAATGCGTACCGCCTGATCAAAGCTATCGGAGCTGATCCCTGAGTTGTCGTAATAACCTTGGAGAAACTTGTTCCAATAGGGGATGCCTTCTTTCTCGCGGCTGAAAACAATGCGATCAATAAACGGCCCAAGCTTGCCGGCGTCAGCGAGCAAACCCGCCTTGGCATCCCCCGGCTCGCCCTCCGAGGGGTAGGCCTCGCCGCGGAAATTGGGGTTGCGGACCAACGTCATACGCGCATTAGGGTTGTTTTCGGTAAGCATGTAAGGACCGGTACCTACCGGATACCAATCGAGGGTCAGGTTTCGGCCCTCGTTCATACCGCGCTGCGCATAGAATTTATCCGCCTCCCAGGGGATGGGCGCGAAAAATGGCATGGCCAGCCAGTAGACAAACTGCGGATATTTTCCCTTCACCCGCACCCGGTAGGTGTGGCTGTCAACAACCTTAACGCCCGATAACTCAACCTTGCGAAGGTCCATCCACGGGTAGCCCTTGTCGGCCTTGCCGAATTGTTTCTCGTGTTCGGCAAGGATCGCCTTGTTGTCTTTCTGCAGGGTGTCGGAGAGATCCTTCAAGCCGATGATGTATTCGCTCATGTGGCCAAATATCGGCGAGACGAAACGCGGGTGCGCGAGACGTTTGATCTGGTAGACATAATCTTCGGCCAGCAGCTCACGCGTGCCGGTTTGCGGAAAGTCCGCGATCTCGTATTTGTCGCGGATGTCGGCCTGCGACAGCGAAAGGTATCTAGGCTCACCATTTTCTAACTTTGCAAAGGAAGGGTGCGGCTGGTACCTGATCCCTGGCTTGATTCGTATTTCATATTCGCTATAAGAAACAGAGGCGACGGGTGCGTTGGCAGGCAGAACATTACCCTTGGCGTCAAAGAGCTTTGCCTTGGGTACTTCCAAAGTGGTGGCCGGAATCAACTCATAGGGGCGCTTCAGGTAGTGATATTGCAGGGGCGGTTCGTATATTTGCGCGGTGAACTCCCATTCGTCCGAGGTATAAGACTGCGCCGGGTCCAGATGCTTGGGCCGCTCGGAAAATGAGGTATACAAAATGCTCTTGCCGCGATCAGATGCCGGATAGGGGCTATTCCAGATATCGCCGCAGGCGGCCAGAAACAGGGCGAGAAGAATCGGAACAATGCGTGGTGCGAACATGCATTTAGTGTATCCAAATCCCGCGTTGCCGGGTAATCGGCGCGACCCCTTCGGTATAATTCGTCGATCAATTTCCGTCGCTTGCCGTGAAACTAATTCATAGTCACGATGAACGCGACGCCGAGGCCATAAGACCGAAACAATAAGACCGAAACAATAAGACCGAGACAACAAGACAGGGGCAACAAGCATGGGGTTTCTTTCCGGCAAACGTATTCTGGTGACCGGGCTGTTAAGCAATCGTTCCATTGCCTGGGGTATTGCCAAAGCCGCGCATCGCGAAGGCGCGCAATTGGCCTTCACCTATCAGAATGAGCGCTTTCGCGAACGTGTCACTGACATGGCGAAGGAACTAGGTTCGTCGCTTGCCTTCCCCTGTGACGTGGCAAGCGACGAAGAAATCGCCAAACTGGCCGCCGACCTTGGCGCCCAATGGGACGGCATGGACGGCCTGGTACATGCCCTGGCATTCGCGCCGCGCGAGTCCATTGCCGGTGATTTTCTGGAGGGGATGTCGCGCGAGGCATTCCGTGTCGCGCACGATGTCTCAGCCTATAGTTTTCCCGCGCTGGCCAAGGCATTTGCCCCGCAATTGATCGCGCGGCGCGGCGCTTTGTTGACGCTCACCTATCTGGGCGCCGAGCGCGCCATTCCCCACTACAACACCATGGGTCTGGCCAAAGCGAGTCTGGAAGCGGCGGTGCGTTATCTGGCTGAGAGTCTCGGCCCCAAAGGCATTCGTGTGAACGGCATCTCCGCCGGGCCGATCAAAACGCTTGCTGCCAGCGGCATCGCCGGCTTTGGAAAAATCTTAAAACACGTGGAACAGTTCGCGCCCTTGCGGCGCAATGTGAGCATCGACGATGTTGGCAATGCTGCGGCGTTTTTGTTGTCGGATCTAGCCGCCGGCGTGACCGGAGAAATCATTCACGTGGATTCGGGCTACAGCAATGTGGCGGTGTGTATCCCTGATCTGGTGGCCGCCGATCAGGAGCCGGCAGCAAAGTAGCTCAGCCTCTATGGCTGTTGCGGCGCGTTTATGGTTGCCGCAGCGATTATCGTTCCCCAGCCCTAGCGCGGTAGCGCAACGTTACCGCTAAGGATTGACCTTGGGCTCGATGGCTTTCTGATTGATCACCACCTTGGTGTTGCTGCGCAGGCCCTTTAAATAGGCGCGAAATTCGGTTGCGCCCATCGCGCGCCCCAATTCGGTTTGCGCATTTTTCTCGGCATTGTCATCAAGCTTTGGCGCCACCACCTTGCTGACCCGCACCAGCACGTATCCGTCGTTCAACTCAACACCAATGTACGAAGGCAATTTATTGCGGTCGGCGCGAAACGCCGCTTCAACCACGGTAGGGGGAAGTTGGTCACCGCCATCGCGCCCCATACTTTTAGCCGGCGAAAACGGCACACTTGCCTGCTCGCCTTTGCGCAACTGTTCCAGCCGCTCGGCACCTTCCTTCCAAGCGAGACTGGTGGATTCCTTTTGTGTGAGAAGCTGCACCACTTCCTTTTGCACTTCCTCCAGGGGCCGCAGCGACGCGGGTTTGTGTTCCACCACACGCGCTGACACCAGGCTGCCTTGGGCAACTTCGACCGCCTCGGTGTTGCGGCTATTCTTAATTGCGTCATCGGAAAACAATGTCGCGATCACTCGTGGGTGGGAGAGTTGCGGAATTTTCGCGCCCGCGCGAGTCACCCAGCCACCATCGCGAATCACAACCTTGAATTTTTCCGCCACCGGTTTCAAGGAATCGGCCTGCTCGTAGACCATGTTGGAGAACTGCTCAGCGGCCTCGGCGAATTTGCGACCGGCACGCTGTTTGGCAAGGTCTTTTTCAATATCGGCGCGAACTTCCGCCAAGGGTTTGAGTTTTCCTGGGACGATGGAGGTTAGACGAATCAGGTGAAACCCGAATTCCGATTCCACCGGACCGGTTATGTCGTTTAGTTTCATCGCGAACGCCGCGTCTTCGAACGCCTTGGCCACCAGGCCACGGCTGAATAGCCCAATATCGCCGCCCTTCTCCGCCGAACCCGGATCGTCGGAATTTTTCTTCGCCAATTCGCCGAAACTCGCCGGCGTTTTTTTCGCTTGCGCGAGCAACTCTTCAGCACGGGTGCGCGCCTTGGCTTTTTCCGCCTCGTTGGCGCCTTGTTTCAAGGCGATCAGAATGTGGCTCGCCTGGCGCTGCTCTTTAACCTCATATTGAGCGCGCCGCTGCTGGTAGGCCTCCTCGATTTCCTTCTGCGTAACTGGGTCGGCCGCGGTTAGAGCCTCCGCGTCGAGCACCGCGTATTCCACCTTCACCTGCTCGGGCACCTCGAAACGGCTGCGATTGGCGTCGTAGAACGCCTTGATCGATTCGGGCGTCGTTTTAACCTTGGCGACGTAAGCACCCGAGGTCAGTTTGGCCGTGGAAATTTCGCGGTTCTCACCAGCGATGCTCGCCCACTCGCGCGCGACCGACTTGGCTACCAGGCCGCTCTCGCCCACCGCCGCGCTCAATTGCTGCACCAACAGATCACGCCGCAGGCTGTTTTCGAACATCTCCGGGGTCATGCCATCGCCCCGTTCGCTGCGTTCGGCGCGCAACACCTGCACATAACGTTCACGCGAAAATTTGCCGTTGTCCTGAAACGCGGGCGTGGCAAGAATCAATTCGCGAATCGAATCGTCGGTCACCACCATGCGCGACTTGATTACATGTTGCGTCACCAGACGCTGGGAAATCATGTTCTCCAGGATTTCGTTGCGCGCCTCGCGAGTATCAAAAATCGCCGCATTGTAATTTCGCCCCAATAACTGCTGCATGCGCTCCTGCTGCGCGCGCACCTGCTCGGTAAATTCATTTTCCGCGATCTTGAGATCACCCACGCTCGCGACCTCGCCCAGAGGGCCACCAACGCGCTGATAGGAATCTATGCCCCATAAAGCGAACGGCGGGATGACAATCAACGCGAGGAGAATCTGCAGCAGACGCTTATGGTTGGCGACGAAATTGAACATGATCTGGGTTTGACTCCCGAACTAGCGATGACCCCGCGCGAGTAGCGCGCGCCCGCAAAAAGGGGTCAACAAAAAGGCGAACCGAAGTTCGCCTTTCAATGAAATGGCGGAAGGGACATCCGTCAGAATGAAATGTTGATATTCGATTTCATTGAATGCCGGTCAATCACGCCCGATTCCACCTACTAAACGACCATCAAAACTTAAGGCACAACAGGGGCAAATTGTAGCATGCGTGAGGCGCGAGCCCCCCCGCCAACCCGCCTCACAGCGCAAAGATACGCTTCGCGTTAAGGCCGCGCACGCGCTTGGCCGTCTCTCCAGGCAATGCATCGACGCGCGCCAAGCATCCAGGCATATCACCGCCGACATGCGGGTAGTCGGACCCATAGAAAATATTTTCTGGACCAAACACCGAGACGGCCATTTCCAGGGCATCTTGCCGATAGACCACCGCGTCGCAATAGATACGCTTGATGACCTCGCTTGGCGGCTCCTTGATTTGCTCGCGCGAATCGGGCATGGATTCATAGCACATATTCAATCGCCCAATCAGGAAGGGCAAGGCGCCGCCAGCGTGACATGCAATGATTTTCAGGCGTTGGTAGCGATCGAAAAAACCGTCAAACAGCATGCGCCCGACCGCGAGCGTGGTGTCGAAGGGAAATCCGATGGCCGGCGCGAGACGGTACTTTTCCATGCCCAGGCTCTTCACCCCCGGTGGCGCCGCCGGATGCACCAGCACCGGAAGCGCCAAGCGGTCGATCTCTTGCCAGATCGGCTCGAACAACGGATCGGTGAGGTGCTGCCCAACGATATTGGCAATCACCATCACGCCCACCGCGCCGTTTTCCTTGGCGCGTTTCAATTCCAATACTGCCACATCCGGGTACTGCCAGGGCAACGTGGCAAACCAACGAATGCGATCAGGATACTGGCGCTGCGCGGCGGCGAAGTCGTCATTGATGATTTGCGCCGCCCTGAGACTGACTTCTTTGCCGCCCCAATACACGCTTGGCGTGGTGAGCGACACGATCGCCAGATCGACCCGGGCGGCATTCATGCTGGTGACGCGCAGATCCCAGTCGAACATTGAGGGCAGCATGGTGAAATAGGGAGCCCCATCGAGGGCGATATTGCCTAGATCCTTGCCATCGAGTTTTACTTCGAATTGCGGTTTGCCAAATTCCTGAATAGCCGATAGCCATTGGTGCGAGAGCATATGCGTGTGAACGTCGATTACCTCAGCCATCATTTCTCCTCGACAAAAATTCAAAAAGACGAAATCTCGCCCTAGCCGGGGCGCGGATTAAACGCTCAACCACTCGCCGATACGGTAGCGAGCCGCAAACCCTCCAGTCGCGGCAAAACTTCTTTGCTAAACAGCGTCAGGTTTTTCACTGTCTCCGCATGGCTTAAATGGCCACCTTGCATCATCGCAAGAATATGGCCAAATCCGCCCACATAGTTATAGAAATCTGCGATCTGGTCGTAAACCTCATCCGGCGTGCCGGCGAAACACGCGCCAGCGTCGATCAAGTCGGGAACGTCCGCGGTGGAATTTTGGATGGGCCGGCCATCGCGCGTGGTGTCCACACGTATTGCTTTGCGGTTGCCACGCCGTAGCGCCGCCACATTGGTGGCCACCGGCGCATAGCCCTGCGGATTCAAAAAGGCCTCCGAGGTAATGCCGGTAGTCTCAAGATAGCCCTTGATCTGGCGTACGCGGTCATAGCCTTCCTTTTGCGTTTCGCCCACGCCAATCAGTACCAGGAATCCAAACTGATCCGGCGACGGCGGCGCTTTGCCCAGTTCCGCGTAACGCGCGCGATACGCATCGAAAATACTTTTTGCTGATCGCGCATTGAGACCCGCGCAAATCTTGTAGCCGCGGTCGGCGATCGGCGGCGCGCTGGAGGCATTAAATCCCGTAACCCAGACGGGGGGGTGGGGGTGTTGATACGGTCTGGGCCAGATTTGACCTGACGATATTGAAAATGCGGTCCTTCCCAATTGAACGGACCATCATGGGTGGTCATGGCCTTGAGAATGAGGTCGTGCGCTTCCCAGAATCGCGGCGTAATGGTGGCCGGATTGATGTTCGCCGGCGCGATTTCCGTCGAGAAGCCTTTGACCAAACCCATCTCTAGGCGCCCTCGCGAGAGCACGTCGATATAGGAGAGTTCTTCGGCAACACCGACCGGATCGGCGCGGGTTCCGATGGGCATGCCCAAACACAAAATCCGGCTCTTTTTCGTTTCGCGCGCAAGCACCGCCATCGGCAATGAACAGGACGCGGTGACGCAAGTCGCGGTGCTGTGATGCTCATTGACCATGATGTTGAGGCCCAGCTCATCGCATAGCGCCCATTCGTCGATATAGCGGTTAATCAAATTGGCGCCGACTTCGGGATCAAAGAAACTGTTGGGAAGATCGACGCGCAAAGACGGCGGTTGCCTGTCCCATGCCGGGGGATAGGGATTTTCCGAAAAATGCCAGACTTTCACATGTTCTCCCTGCGAATTAGATCAATTGGCGGCAGTAGCCGGCGCAAGTTTTAGGTCTGAAAAACTTATGATCTGATCCACCACATCCTGCGCTTTTTCAATATGAGGGTAGTGGCCGGCACCCGCGATCTCTTTCATTTGCCCCATGGGAAGCAGTTGCGCGAAACGCTCGTGGCAGGCCTTGCGCACCACGCGATCACGAGCACCGCGCATCAACAACGCCGGAACGCGTATTCGATGCAACCAATGAATCAACTGCGGATTATGCATATAGGGTTTCCAGCCATAGAACGAGAGCGCGTCGCGGCCCCTGACCAGCATGGCCACTTGTTCATCGCTCATCGCGGCGATATCGCGAATCGAATGCGTCGAATCTTCAAACGCAAGCTGCGCCCACTGCGCATCCGACATGGCGAACATGTCCTCGATATCTCGCACCCAAGGCTCGCTCACGCGAATGCCAAACGGGTCGATCAGCACTAGCGCGGCTATACGCGCCACGGATCTAACCGCCATTTCGGTGGCGATCCATCCGCCAAACGAGGCGCCAACAAGGAGCGTATTCACCAGTCCTTCTTGCTCCATGAAATCGAGATAGAAATAGGCGAGGTCGGAGGGGTCCTTGAACGACGGTGGACGGATCGTCGATCCGAATCCTGGATGCCAGGGGGCGATAACGCGAAAGCGTTTTGCCAAACCCTCCAGATAGGCCGAAGAATAGGTATCGGGCCCCTCTCCTGAATGTAAAAATAACAATGGCCGCCCCGAACCCAATTCGAGCAATGGGATCTCAATCGCGTTGACAGCCACCGAGCGGGTTATTGCCGGCATTCGCGCGCCTTATTCAAATCAGTAATCAATTCTGTCAAGCCTAATGCCCCGCCCTTACTCGCATTTCGCCAAGCCATGTTCCTGGGGTTAGCCGGAAACCGTCGCATTCCCGAGCAGGAATTCCGCCACCACGCGGTTGTAGTCGTTTGCCGCCTCGACATGCGGCCAATGGCCGCTGTTGGCGCACACATGAAATTTGGCATTCGGAATCAACGCGGCGGCGCGGCGCGCGTAATCCACCGGTGGATTGTTGTGTTCACCCCAAATAACCAAGGTCTCGGTCTGAATTTGCCGGAGACGCGCCGACGTCAAAATGAACTTATCGCGCTGCTGGTAGAAGTCTTCCACGAATGCCCGGATGACGCGTTCCGCGCCGGGCTGGTTGTAGATGTGTAGTCGCGTCTGCACCATCTCCTCGGAGATCGTCGCCGGATTGTGCGCCAGCGGCCGCAGACGATCACGCACCGTGTCCAGCGTCGGCGTGCGCATAAGTTTTAGGTTCGAGTCGCGAATGCGCGCGAAAGCCGCCTCGATTTCCTCGGGCTTCGAACCATCCAGATACATGCCAAAGCCGGTGGTCAATGCCATGCGCTCGACCCGCTCGGGGTGGCGCAACGCGATCCAGGCCGCAACCAGACTGCCAAGGGATAATCCCACCAGCGACACCTTGCGCTGGCCAATCGCGTCCATGAAATGCAGCACATGATCGATCATGTCGTCAAAGGTGTAGGAACGCTCCGGGCGCGAATTCATGCCGTGACCGAGCAGATCGATCGCATAATTGTGCGCCTTGCCCTGCGCGGATACCGGCACCACGTTGTAGACAAAATTCTCAAGATGGCCACCCATGCCGTGCAGCATCAGCGTGACCGGGCCGTCGCCGGCATGCAACGCGCGCGTGCGCACACCCTCGACATCGAAATAATCCGTGCTCGCGCCCAGCGTCGAGACCCAATAGCTTGAATGGTTATCGTCCATGCATTCTTCCCTCGAAATCGATAAAACGCGTTGTTACGGCTAACTCCATGTCGCGAACCCCATGCCAACCCCGGTGCCCGCCGGCGAGCGGTAGCACGGCACATAATCCACGAGCTGCATCCGCAGCCCATCGAGCGCGCTCGCCGCGGTGAGCCAATTCATGATCTCCGAGGAACCGGCATGCATTTGCTCGATGGGAATGGCGCGGAACGCGGCCTCGTCATGGCTTTGCATGGCCTGGATGGCCTGTCGGTCCAGTTCTTCGTTCACCACAAAATGGCTAAGGCCGCCCGAGGCAATAACGGCGACTCGCAGCTCGGATGGCCAGGATTCGATGGCGCGGCGGATCGCCTGGCCAAGCTTGTAGCAACGTTTCGGCGTGAACTGATTGGGGGGGTAGTAGGTATTGAGCATCACCGGCACATGCGGCACCACTTTGCCGTTCATGATGCGGTGATAGACGAAAGCAAACGCGTGGCCGATCCCGCAGGGGCGCGCGAAGCGGCGCGCGTGCGAGACATCGAACTCCTCCTCGATCAGCGTGCGGATCAGGTGCAGCCCAAGATCGGCGGCGACTGGATAGGTTTTTTCCTCGGTGCCATAGGCCCATGCGGCCGAGCGCAGAGACTCCTGCAACAGGGGCGGGAGCGTGGTGGACGTTTTGCGCGGAATGTTGAGAATGTTTTCTCCCCAATACACCAGCAGCGCGGGCATATTGTCGTCTTGAAACACCTCTTGCTGATCCTCGCCCACGATGACAGCAACATCCGGAGCAACTGCCGCGAATTTTTCCGCCAGCGCGCCAATCGCCGATTGAATGCGGCGGTGCCGCTCGGGAAAATGCTCCTCGCGCGCCTTGTCGCGCAGCGCCTGATCGGCCGCTTCCAAGAGCGAGGCGTAGTCGTAGCGTCGTCCATCGTGGCCCACCAAATCGGTCTGATTCATGTCGTAGCCGCGCACATGCGAATCCCAGAGCGATGTGGGCGCATGCGCCATGGTGCTATGCGATGAGGCCAATCCCAATACTATTTTTGCCATGAGAGTTCGCTCGCCTTACCGATCTTGCAGGCGGGCGCTGGCAGGACGTACGGCAAAGCATGGGAGTCTGATCGCCCGCCCTAGCATAAGGCCGCGTTGCCAGGCCCGCGCGATACGGCCTGCCGCGCAATGGTCGTGGATTGCGACCAATTTTATTATTCTGCTTTACCCGCCGAGCGAGCAATGCTTTCCCAACCTGGCCGATCCGCCTTGATGATGTCGGCCAGGTCCGTGACGGAACCCACTACCGGATACATGCCACCTGCCGCGTAGCGCTTGGCAATTTCGGGGGCAGCGAGCACCTTTTGGATGTCCCGGTTGATCCTGTCGATGATACTCGCGGGGGTGCCGGTCGGCGCAAACATGGCACCCCAACCATTTACCACGTAACCGGGCACCGTTTCGCTAGCCGCCGGCACATTTTCAAATCCCGGCAAGCGCCGTTGCAAGGTGGTCGCGAGCAACTTCAACCTTCCGGCTCGCACTAGTTCGGCCATCGTCGTGGCCACGCCAATGGTCAATTGGGTGTCGCCGCGCGCAGCGCTCAATATCGCATCGCCTGGCTGGGTGAAAGGAACCACCAGAATGTTGATGCCTGCCTGCAACTTCAGCATTTCAGCGGCCAAATGCACTGCGGTATTTTGCGGTAGTGTGGAGATGCCGATTTTCCCCGGTTCGGCCTTGGCCAAGCGCAGCAGATCGGCCATCGAATTGATGCCGCTTTGCGGATTCGCGGCAATCGCCAAGGGGCTCTCGAATATGGGGGAAACCGGGGTGAGATCGCGTGCGAGATTGAGTTTTGCCGCGGGGTAGATAATAGGCGAGACAAACAAGGTGCTTGCCGGCACCACACCCAGCGTATAGCCATCTGCTGGCGAGCCCACCAGGGTCGTTACGCCGCGAATGCCGCCGGCGCCGGCGATATTCTCGACCACCACGCGTTGACTCCAAAGCGTGCCCAGCCCTTCGGCCACGGTTCTTGCGGCGATGTCGTTGGCCGAACCTGCGCCAACGGGCACGATGATACGAATAGGCTTATCGGGCCATTGCGCCGCCGCTGGCGCGCAAACGGCCCATGCCGCTACAACCGCTACAAGCGCTCGAATCAATAACATGCTCTTCCCCCCGGTATCGGCCTGATGGTTTCAAGCGCTGGTATAAAATTTCATTCTAAGTAAATTCGTCGGGAAGTCAACCATTGTTCCGTTCGCGATGTAGCGCAACATCGCGGCCTTTGCCAAGGACGATAATCGCGCATATGCAACAGGAATGAGGGCACGCATGAAACAGGAAGAAAATGAATTGCTGACCCGAGTTGGCGCCGGGACGCCCATGGGCGAACTGTTTCGGCAATACTGGCTTCCCGCGCTCACCCGCGAGGATTTGCCCGACGCCGGTGGCGACCCGATGCGCATCCGGCTTTTGGGCGAGAACCTGATCGCTTTCCGCGACAGCCAAGGCAAAGTTGGTTTGGTCTCGGAATTCTGTCCCCACCGCACCGCATCGCTTTTCTTCGCGCGTAACGAACAAGAACCGGGTTTGCGATGCGTTTATCACGGATGGAAGTTCGACCGGCACGGCAACTGCCTGGAGACGCCGAACGAGCGTCCGGAAAGCACCTTGAAATCCAGAATCCGAATCGCCGCATACCCGTGCGCCGAGCGCAACAACATCATCTGGACTTACATGGGGCCGCTTGCGTCGCCACCGCCCTTACCCGACATTGAATGGAGCCTGGTCCCCCCAGAGCAAGCGCACATCACCAAACGCATTCAGGAATGCAATTGGGCGCAAGCGCTGGAAGGCGCCCTTGACTCGAGCCATGGCTCCTTTTTACATGCGCTCAACGATGGCGATGTGTATTCGGGCAGCATGCATGCGCGCGGATACAACTATCTTCTGAAAGACCGGCATCCCTGGTTCGAAGTCGAAGACACCGATTGCGGCGTGATGATGGCGGCGCGACGCGACGCCGAGGAAGATAGTTACTACTGGCGCATCACCCAATTTCTGATGCCCTGTCACGCGGTAATTCCGCCCTATGGCCCCAACCCCGTTTTCAATGCCCAGACCTTGGTGCCCATGGATGACGAGAACTCCATTTGCTGGGCCATTACCTACCATCCTCAGCGCGCGCTCACGGAAAAAGACAGATGGTCGCCCAGTCGCGCCTATGAAATGTTGGGTGGCGGATTGCATGTCCGGCCCGAGCGCATGTTGCCCAAGAGTCCCGAGGCCGGCGGGGCGTGGCGCGTCGCGGCGAATAAAACCAACAACTATCTATTCGATGCCAAGGCGCAACGCACTACGCGTTTCAGCGGTCTGCCAGGCGTTGCGATGCAGGATGCAGCGATCCAGGAAAGCATGGGGGGAATCGCCAACCGTTCTCTCGAACATCTGGGGTTGGCCGATGCGGGAATCGTGCGTTTTCGACGCCGTTGCACCCAGGCGGCGCTTGGTCTGAGCGAGCGCGGCACGGTACCGCCCGAGGCACTTAAATCGGCAAGCTACCGTGTACGCTCCGCGAGCGTGGTGCTGAACCGCGGCGTCAATTGGATAGACGGCGCGCGCGATTGGCTGGTCATTCAACCCGGGCGACTTCTCGACGCCGCCTGAAGTTACCTTTGAGCACAAACCATAAGCTTCGAATCGGCATCATTGGCCTGGGTGCCGCCGGCGCGGGGATGTTTCCGGCGATCACCATGCATCCGGGCATCGAGTTGGCTGGCGCCGCGGACATTGATTCCATTCTGCGAAAAAACTTTGCACGGGATCACAAACTTGAAGTCGATGAAAGTGCCGCGGCGCTTGTGCGGCGCGACGCTATCGATGCGGTCTATATCGCCACACCGCATCAATATCACTGCGATCACACGATTCTTGCTCTCGAACATGGCAAGCATGTCATCGTCGAGAAACCGATGTCGCTCTCTCTACAAGAGTGCGACCGGATGATCGATGCGGCCGAACGTCACGGCAAGGTCATGATCGTTGGGCACTCGCACAGCTTCGATGCGCCAATTCGTGTCATGCGCGAGATCATCGCTAGCGGCGAACTCGGCCGCGTCGCCATGATCGCGATGTTCAACTACACCGACTTTCTTTATCGACCGCGACGCGAGGAGGAACTGGACACAGAGCGTGGCGGCGGCATCCTGTTCAATCAGATTCCGCATCAAGTTGACACCGCGCGGCTTCTGGTCGGCGAGCCGGTGCGCAGTGTACGAGCGGTAGCCGGCATTCTCGATCCCACAAGACGAACCGAAGGTTCTTGCATGGCCTTTCTGGATTTCGAGGGCGGCGCGACCGCGAGCCTCGTCTACAGCGGATACGACCATTTCGACAGCGACGAGTTTCATGGATGGATTGGCGAGCGCGGGCAACCCAAGCGAGCCAATCATGGCGCGGCGCGGCGTTCATTGGGCAAACTCATTGGCGCGGGCGCGGAAGAGGAAGCGCGGCGGAAGCGTTACGGTTATGGCTTGGCCGCGCCGGCTGCCATTCCAGCCGATATCGATCATCATCAACCGCACTTTGGCACCGTCATCGTAAGCTGCGCACACGGCGACATGAGACCGTCGGCCGATGGCGTAATGGTCTACGCGGACGATGGCGCGCGAGAAATTCCGATCGATATTGGCGCGGGCCTGGCAGGTCGAGATCAGTTGTTGGATGAGCTTTGCAATGCCGTCTTCAAGGGTATTGCACCGGTCCATAACGGCCGGTTCGCTCGCGGCACCGTCGAAACGGCGCTCGCCATACTGAGATCGTCGCGCGAGCGCCGCGAGGTAAGGCTCAAGTGAAGTTCCGACGGCTGCGTTGTCGCGACGTGCCATGCGCAACGCAGTGGAAACAAAAAAGACCATTAGATAAAGATTCTAATGGTCATTTTTCGCTGCTTCGGAGAGTTTTGAAAAACTCTGAAAAAAAGGTATTGGCGGAGTGGACGGGACTCGAACCCGCGACCCCCGGCGTGACAGGCCGGTATTCTAACCAACTGAACTACCACTCCAATTTCTACTGCTACGTTCGTTGCTGCTACTTTCGTTGCCCCCCTCGCGCCACCCGGGCAACGATTGACATCTCGCGGCGTTCGCAAAATATTCGCCGTATCAATTGCAATCGCCACATCGTTTGATTGGTGGGTGCTGACGGGCTCGAACCGCCGACATTCGCCTTGTAAGGGCGACGCTCTACCAACTGAGCTAAGCACCCTTCGCAAACCCACCAAAATTTAAATTGGAGGGTCTTTGAAGGGGCGCTAGTTTAGCGCATCCTTGAGTGCTTTACCAGCGCGGAACTTCGGCACTTTGGCGGCTTTGATCTTGATCGCCGCGCCGGTGCGCGGATTTCTTCCGGCGCGCGCGGCGCGTTTACCCACATGAAAGGTACCAAATCCAACCAAGGTAACCGAACCGCCCTTGCGCATGGTGGTCTTGATGGCGTTGACGGTGGCTTCGATCGCTCGACCCGCAGCAGCCTTGGAAATATCCGCCTGGCCGGCGACGTATTCGATGATTTCTGTTTTGTTCATGATAATTTCTCCGCTAGTTGGTTGGTAAATTGCTGCCTATGCATGCCGATGCATGCTTGCGCATGCTTGCGCATGCTTAGGCAAAATCTTATATCAATGCGTGACTACTGTTGTAGCCGCCTTGTCGTCGGCCACCGCGGCCACCGGCGCCACCACAGCCTCGACCTTCAGCGGTTCGGGCATGCGCACCAGCGCGTGCTCGAGCACCTGGTCAATCCATTTCACTGGAATGATCTCCAATTGATTCTTGATGTTGTCCGGAATCTCGGTTAGATCCTTGACGTTATCCTCGGGAATCAACACCACCTTGATCTCGCCACGATGCGCGGCCAAAAGCTTTTCCTTCAACCCGCCGATGGCAAGGATCTCGCCGCGAAGGGTGATTTCACCGGTCATCGCCACGTCCGCGCGCACCGGGATGCCGGTCATCGCCGACACCATGGCGGTGGTGATGGCGCCGCCCGCGCTTGGACCGTCCTTGGGCGTCGCGCCTTCGGGCAGGTGAACGTGAATGTCTTTCTTTTCGAAATCCTCCGCAGGGATGCCTAGCTTTTCCGCGCGGCTGCGCACCACGGTCAGGGCCGCGGCAATCGACTCCTGCATCACTTCACCCAATTTGCCGGTGCGCTGCACCTTACCCTTGCCGGGCATCAATGCTGCTTCCACGGTGAGCAGTTCGCCGCCGACCTCAGTCCAGGCCAAACCCGTGACTTGACCAACCTGGTTTTCCTTCTCCGCCATGCCAAAGCTGTATTTGCGCACGCCCAGGTATTTATCCAGATTTTTGGATATCACCGATATGCGTTTATCACGCGGTTTGGTGACTAGGTCTTTGACTACCTTGCGGCAAATCTTGGAGATTTCGCGCTCCAGGCTGCGCACGCCTGCTTCGCGTGAGTAATAACGAACTATGTCGCGAATCGCGCCCTCCGCTACCTGCAGCTCTTCTTTTTTCAAGCCATTATTCTTCATCTGCTTGGGCAGAAGATAGCGTTGCGCGATATTGATTTTTTCGTCTTCGGTGTAACCCGAGAGGCGAATCACTTCCATGCGATCAAGCAATGCCGCGGGAATGTTGAGCGTATTGGAGGTGGCAACAAACATCACTTCCGATAAATCGTATTCAACCTCGACGTAATGATCGACGAAGGTGTGGTTTTGCTCGGGGTCCAACACCTCTAGCAGCGCGGAGGAAGGATCGCCACGGAAATCCATGCCCATTTTGTCCACTTCATCGAGTAGAAACAGGGGATTGCGCACTCCCACCTTGTTCATGTTCTGCAAAATCTTGCCGGGCATCGAGCCAATATAGGTACGGCGATGGCCGCGAATTTCGGCTTCATCGCGCACCCCGCCCAGGGACATGCGCACGAATTTACGGTTGGTGGCGCGCGCAATCGATTGGCCAAGAGAAGTCTTACCCACGCCAGGTGGCCCCACCAGGCACAGGATCGGCGCCTTCATCTGATCGACACGACTCTGTACCGCGAGATATTCAAGGATACGTTCCTTGACCTTCTCCAATCCATAGTGATCGGCATCGAGAATTTTCTCCGCTGCGCCAATGTCCTTGGAGATCTTGCTTTTCTTTCTCCAGGGCAAATTCACCAAGACATCAATGTAATTGCGCACCACGGTGGCTTCTGCCGACATGGGCGACATGAGGCGCAGTTTCTTCAGTTCTCCTTCGGCCTTTTTCTTTGCGTCCTTGGGCATGCGCGCGGCTTTGATCTTTTTTTCCATCTCCTCAAGATCGGCGCCGTCTTCGCCTTCGCCCAATTCTTTTTGTATCGCCTTGACCTGCTCGTTTAAGTAGTACTCGCGCTGGCTTTTCTCCATCTGGCGCTTGACGCGGCCGCGAATGCGCTTTTCCACCTGCAAAATGTCGATTTCCGATTCAAGCTGCGAGAGCAGATGCTCTAGACGCTTTTTCACCTCGAACATTTCCAAAACCTGCTGCTTTTGCTCGAGTTTCAACGGCAGGTGCGCGGCGATGGTATCGGCAAGGCGGCCGGCTTCCTCGATGCCCGCGAGCGAAGTCAGTATCTCTGGGGGAATCTTTTTATTCAGTTTTACATACTGATCGAACTGCGCCACCAGCGCGCGGCGCAGCGCCTCGGCTTCGGTATTCTCCTTGGCGTCAGTCGGATGTGGGCGCGCAATGGAGATGCAATGCGAACGCAAATCGGTCACCGAATCGATGCTGGCGCGCTGATTGCCCTCGACCAGCACCTTCACCGTGCCATCGGGCAACTTCAACATTTGCAAAATATTGGCGATACAACCGATGTTGTACAGATCCTCCGCGCCGGGATCGTCCTTCGCCGCGGATTTTTGCGCCACCAGCAAAATCGACTTGCCGGCTTCCATGGCGATTTCCATGGCTTTGATCGATTTGGGGCGCCCTACGAATAGCGGAATCACCATATGCGGAAATACCACCACATCCCGTAACGGGAGCAATGGAAATTCGACGGGGTCGGGCGGGAGCATATTGGTACTGGCCATGGGAATTCCAGAAAATTAACGGGAAAAACAAACGCTGTTGCTTGCGATCACGATCACAAGTGAAACACAAAATAGGTCTGCATGTCGATTGGATGCAATGGAATTCATGCTCAACTCGTCAAAAATTTGCAATTGTCACCCTCGGTACCGCAGTAAAAGTACGTTGGAATAAAATCGCGAACCGCAAAGACGAACAGACACGACGAACAAACACGAGACGGCGCGGGCTCAATATTGAGCCGAATTCGCAAAATTCAAGCCATCAAATTGAAGGGGTATTTCGGTATTCCCCGCAGGGGAGAACACCCACACCCGAGGCAAAATCGGCATCTACGCCGACCCTGCCAATTTAGGGGGATCGGAATAAATAAGAAGTGGCTTACCTTCGCCGACGATGGTGGATTCATCCACCACCACTTTGGACACATTCTCCTGCGTTGGCAGATCGAACATGGTCTCAAGCAACACCTGCTCGATGATGGAGCGCAGGCCACGTGCGCCGGTTTTGCGCGCCAAGGCTTTTTTCGCGATAGCGTTCAATCCGGCCGGCCGGACCTCAAGCTCCGCGCCTTCCATGTGAAATAACTTTTGATATTGCTTGATGAGCGCGTTTTTAGGTTCGGTCAAGATCTGGATCAAGGCTTTTTCATCCAGCTCCTCTAGCGTCGCGACCACCGGCAGACGACCGACGAATTCGGGGATCAAACCGTATTTCAGCAAATCCTCCGGCTCGACGGTACGAAGTATCGCGCCGATATCCTTGGAGTCGCGCATGCTGCGCACATCGGCGCCAAAACCGATACCCGCCTTTTCCGAGCGGCCGCGAATAATCTTCTCTAAGCCATCAAACGCACCGCCGACAATAAACAGGATGTTGGTGGTATCCACCTG
>JBJXEY010000058.1:0-2747 GCA_046153355.1 Burkholderiales bacterium | reverse complement strand
TTGTAGGGCCTATCGCGATCGAACATGCCCTAGGTCCTGGTATGACAAACAAGGCAAGCAATCTTCGAGCACGAAAAAGTACTCGTGCGATCGGTCGCTTTTGCGAAGATTGTCTGAAGAGTCAACTGTTGAGCCCGCTTGTACGAGATCGCATAGGCACCTGAGAACCAAAACATAAAATAGCCGGGATCATGATTCGATTAGTTGGAAGCTCAAACGGAGTGACTTAACTTAGCTCGATAATTTCCTTAGGTGTTCGGTGCAGGCATTCCGTGGGGCCATTGGGACCGACAATGTAGTTATCGATCAATTGCACGCCGCCGTGCGGATGTACTGCCAGATGCATGTTTTCGCGGATGCTCATCGATTCATCATGGCGAATCAGTGGCCGCTCGACCATTTCGTAACCTTGGCCGTGCGACAAGATCCGTTTTTCCTCATGACCGCCTTGCGCCAAGATGGTTTCGTTGTGAACCTTGAACACCTCACGGCAGGACGCACCGGGTTTTAATAGGCCCAGGTCGAATTCCTGTGCGGCACGATTCTTCACCAACATATCTTTCAATTCCTGCGGCGCCTTGCCCAACACTAGGGTGCGGCCCAATTCGGTAAAAAATCCGCCGGGGCCATTGAATTCCAACAGGACCATCAGCACATCGCCTTTTTGTATTTCGCGTGTCTGCTGATAGCGATTCATCGGCGGTCCTGGCAGTTTCGGCGCGGAGGAACAAAAGAACAGGCCTTGGGCACTTCCCCAAAGATTGGCCTGGTATTGCGCATAGGCCGATACCTCGAACTCCTTCATGCCGGGTTTGATGAATTCGCAGACCTTTTTCATCAACTCGTCCTGCATGGCCGCAGTGCGACGCAGGCAATCGATTTCTTCCGGGCTTTTTATCGCTTTGATTTCGTCGACCAGGTCGGTGGCATCGACCAACTTGATGCCTTTAAGCAGGTCTTGTAGGCCTGCAGCAAAGCCGTGGTACATGCCATTGGCGCAGACTATGCCTACGGTTCGGTAACCATTTGTTTTGATGTCCGCAGCAATCAGTTCCGCGTCGTAGCGGCCGGTGAAATCCACCGCGCCATTGAAACTTGGTGTGAAAACGCGTTTGCCTACGCCGCGTTGGTCGGGGTCGTTGCCATCCAAGGTCATGGTCTTGCCAAAGTCGCCTACATCGCAGGCGGTCATTAAACCTTCCAACGGAAAGACCACCGAGCGCGGGTAGGCATTGGTGGCAGGCTGATCGGTGAACCATCGCGAGTACCCGCCCATCCAGTCTTCGGCGCTTTGCACCACGATGGCATCGATGCCCGCGGAACGCATTGCCGCGCGAGTGGCCGTCCAACGTCGTTGCAATTCGCCGGTTGAGATCGGATCACGCATGCGCGATGGGGGAGGTGATTGTGGTTTTGGTACGGCAGACATGGCGCCTCCTTTGGACGGGTTTAGATCAATTGTGTTGGCGGGTCTACGCGACGTTGGCGCCGACGCCTTGATTTCGATACTTACGGATATGCCTTACGGCCATCCACGCCGGCTTGCATCAGCCTTGCCCATTCGCGAAACGGTGCGTGCAAGCCGGCTTCATTTTGCATTTCGAGAAGCCCTTTCAAGCTGTGCTCCGGGTTCACGCCCAGTCCTTTGGCAGTGTCGTCCGCGCCGGGTTGCAACACCGTCATGCCGCGCTCGTAGCCTTGCAGCATCGGAAGATTGGTGATCGAACAACCGATTTGCATCTCGCCGAACACGGCGACGTCATCCGGTGTCGCCAGGCCACCGGGGTTGATGAAATCTTCGAACTGGCGAATGCGCCAGGCGCGTTGCTCGGGGGCTTCACCGATGGGGGCGAGCAACAGGTTGCAAAGCTCGGTGCGATCCACCGAAATCGGGCGTATCAAGCGCAGGAAAGGCGTGATCTGGTCGGCCATTTGTAGGTTGGGAAAGCAAACCACATTGCGCTGTTTCAGCATCCACTGGGCTTTTTCCTTGCCGACGCGCGACTCGATCTCGGCAAGTACCGGGTAGATGGGGCGTTTTTCCACTTCGGCCAGATTGATCCACACCGTGGTGTGGCCATAGGGGAAATCATAAGTGCCGGATTCCTGATTGGCGCGTTTTCGCCAATCGTAGGTGCGCGCCTGGGTGTTGCCGGTGCCGCTCATGCGGCGCCGTTGCACCTCGGCGAAACTGGCATGTGTGGAACTGAAATGGTAGGCGTCCTGGCCGTTTTCCATTTGAAACTTCCAGTTGCCGCGATACACATAGGTGCAACGGCCGGGGATAACTTCCATGCCTTGCGGGCCTTGCTCCATCCACATATCGATGAAGGTTTTGGCATCGCCAAAAAACTCCTCCAGCGTGGGGACATCCGCCGACAGGCTGCCAAAAATCATCCCTTTGTAACTTTGCACCCGGGCGATCGGTAACAAATCGTGATTTTCGGCGTCGAACGCGGGGGCATAACAACCTGATTTGCGGTCTTTGATATCGACGTTTTTTCCAGCCGCATCGTAAGCCCAGCCGTGATAGGGGCACACGTGATAACGCGCGTTGCCGCGCTCCAAGCGCGCCACGGTGGCGCCTTTATGACGGCAGGCGTTGATGAAGCCGCCGATCATTCCGTTGGGCGCGCGACTGACTATGACGGGGGTGCGGCCAATGCGCGTGGTGACGTAATCATTGGGCTTGGCGATCTCGGATTCCAGCGTCAAGAAAATCCAGGTGCGCTCGAAGATGTATTTCA
>JBJXEY010000037.1:0-3658 GCA_046153355.1 Burkholderiales bacterium | reverse complement strand
GGTAGCAATCGATATTACCGGCGCGGGGGCGACTTTCCCCTATCCCATATACGCCAAATGGGCCGAAGCCTATAAAAAAGTAACCGGCAACAATATGAACTATCAGTCCATCGGCTCGGGCGGCGGGATCAAACAAATTCTTTCCAAGACGGTTGATTTTGGCGCGACCGATGCCCCAATGAGCGGCGCAGACCTGGAGAAAAATCAATTAATCCAGTTTCCCGCAGTGATGGGCGGCGTTGTTCCTGTGATCAACGTCGATGGTATTCGACCTGGCCAAATGCGTCTCACCGGTGCGGTGATCGGCGACATTTATCTGGGCAAAATTCTCAAGTGGAACGACGCCGCGATTGCTGCGCTGAACCCCGGCGTCAAACTTCCCGATCAAAACATCACCGTGGTGCATCGCGCGGATGGCTCGGGTACAACCTTTATCTTCGCGCATTACTTGGCCAAGGTGAATCCGGAGTGGGAAAAGAAAGTCGGCGTGGCGCCTTCGTTGACTTGGCCGGCACCCAACAGCACCGGCGGCAAAGGCAACGAAGGTGTGGCTTCATTCGTACAACGCATCAAGGGCGCGATTGGCTATGTGGAATTTGCCTATGCCAAACAGAACAAAATGTCTTATGCACAACTGCGCAATAAAGACGGCGTCTTCGTCTCCCCTGACGATTTGAACTTCCAAGCCGCCGCCGCCGGCGCGGATTGGAACTCGGTGCCCGGTTTTGGCGTGATGCTGACTGACCAGGCCGGCAAGGAAAGCTGGCCCATCACCGGCGCGACCTGGATTCTTATGTACCGCAATCAGGCCAACGCTGAAAAGGGCAGGGAAGTATTAAAGTTTTTCGATTGGGCCTATACCAACGGCAACACCATGGCCGCAGAACTTGATTACGTGCCAATGCCTGCCGCAGTTACCAACCAGATTCGCGGCGCCTGGAAAACACAAGTTCGCGATAGCAGCGGCAAGGCGCTTTGGTAGAAAAAGCTGGCGTGATATTCGGCTGAGATGCACATAAGGCAACTAAAATGAGCTCCGTAGCCCCACTCATTGAAAGATCGACGCCTGCCATGTCGAACGAAACTAAGATGTCCGGTGTTCCAGATCACCTGCTGAGAAAACATCGTAGGCTAGATGTCGCGTTCGAGTATTCGGCGCGGTTCTTCGCTTTCCTGGTCCTCGCCATGTTGGCGGCAATTATTGTTTCGCTGTTCATCGGCAGCCTGCCTGCAATGGAGAAGTTTGGCTTTGGCTTCCTGACCAGTTCCGAGTGGAATCCGGTCACGGAACAGTTCGGCGCGCTGGCGCCAATGGTTGGCACGCTGCTTACCTCCTTCATCGCGCTTCTCATCACCATTCCGGTCAGTTTCGGTATCGCCTTGTTCCTCACCGAAATGGCGCCGCCCATACTGCGCCGTCCGTTAGGCACGGCCATCGAGCTGCTGGCGGCGGTGCCCAGCATCATTTACGGCATGTGGGGATTGTTTGTTTTCGCGCCGGTATTTTCCGAATACGTCCAGCCACTGCTCACCACTTTGCTCGGTCCGATTCCGCTCATCGGCGTGTTGTTTCGTGGTCCGCCCATAGGCATTGGAGTCCTATCGGCCGGCATCATCCTCGCCATCATGGTCATCCCCTTTATCGCGGCGGTAATGCGGGATGTGTTCGAGATCGTTCCCGGCGTGCTGAAAGAATCCTCCTACGCACTAGGCTCAACCACCTGGGAAGTGGTGTGGAATATCGTTCTGCCCTACACCAAAACCGGCGTGGTGGGCGGCATCATGCTGGGTCTGGGTCGGGCCCTAGGGGAAACCATGGCGGTCACCTTTGTCATCGGTAATGCGCACAAGCTGAACCTCTCATTAATGATGCCCGGCAACAGTATTGCCTCGACACTGGCCAACGAGTTCACCGAAGCGGTGGGTGATATGTACACCTCTGCATTGATCGAGTTGGGGCTCCTACTGTTCCTCATTACCTTTGTTGTCCTTTCTTTATCCAAACTCCTGCTGATGCAATTGGCTAAGCAAGAGGGCAAAAATACTTAAAGCGACCACCATGGACCTATACCACCGTAGACTATTTACCAATCGCGTATGCCTCATCGTGTCGATGTTGGCCATGGTCTTTGGCTTATTCTGGCTAGGCTGGATACTCTTTGTTCTATTTCAAAATGGTTTCGGCGCACTGTCGTTGAGCCTATTTACCGAAATGACGCCGCCCCCAGGGAGCGCCGGTGGTTTGGCGAACGCCATCGTCGGCAGTTTCCTGATGGCAACTATCGGCACCCTGATCGGTACGCCGGTGGGCATCATGGCGGGCATCTACCTTGCCGAATATGGCAACACCGGCTGGCTCGCGCCCTCCACCCGATTTGTGAGCGATATTTTGCTCTCCGCGCCGTCCATCGTCATTGGGTTGTTTATCTACTCCATCGTGGTACTGCACCAGAAACATTTTTCCGGCTGGGCGGGTTGTCTGGCGCTTTCGTTGATCGTCGTTCCGGTGGTGGGACGGACCACGGAAAATATGTTGCGCCTGATTCCCGACACGCTGCGCGAGGCTGCATCGGCCCTTGGTGCGCCGCGCTGGAAGGTCATCACCTCCGTTACGGTGCGCGCGGCCAGGGCCGGTATCGTTACCGGCATATTGCTGGCGGTGGCACGTATCAGCGGCGAAACCGCGCCGCTGTTATTTACTTCACTCAATAATCAGTTCTGGTCGCTGGATATGAATGCCCCCATGTCCAACTTGCCAGTGGTGATTTTCCAATTCGCCATGAGCCCTTATGAAAACTGGCAGCAACTCGCCTGGGCAGGTGCTTTGTTTATTACGCTGGCCGTGCTCGCTCTGAATATTCTGGCACGCACCCTGTTTCGCAATACCGCGCAAGCCCACTAGGCGGCGCGGCGCAAAACAATTTAGCCGCAGCAAATTTACGCCAATACAAAATTCCGCCGAATCCAAGAGGGCCGACAATGAATGCCGTACTCGAATCACCATCAGTTCAATCCAAGCAACTCAAAACCAAAATCAAGGTCAATGACCTTAATTTCTATTACGGCAGTTTCCACGCACTGAAACACGTCAACCTGGAAATACCCGAAGGCAAGGTAACCGCCTTCATTGGGCCTTCCGGTTGCGGAAAATCGACGCTATTGCGCACCTTCAACCGCATCTATGCCTTGTACCCGCGCCAGGAAGCCAAGGGGGAAATTTTGCTCGATGGGGAAAATATTCTGGCACCAGGGCAGGACGTCAATCGCCTGCGCGCCAAGGTCGGCATGGTGTTTCAAAAGCCCACGCCATTTCCGATGTCGATATTCGACAACATCGCCTATGGCGTTCGTTTGTATGAGAATTTGAGCTCGCGCGCCATGGAAGAACGCGTCGAGTGGGCGTTGGGCAAAGCCGCCTTGTGGGGCGAGGTCAAGGACAAATTAGGCCAAAGTGGCATGAGCCTCTCAGGCGGACAGCAACAACGACTGTGCATCGCCCGTGGCATCGCGGTAAAGCCAAGCGTGCTGCTGTTGGATGAACCGGCCTCGGCTCTCGATCCCATCTCCACCGCGCGTATTGAGGAATTGGTGCATGAATTAAAGAAGGATTACACCATCGTCATTGTTACGCACAATATGCAGCAGGCGGCGCGCGTGT
>JBJXEY010000017.1:0-6066 GCA_046153355.1 Burkholderiales bacterium | reverse complement strand
GCGTCGAACTCTGCTGCGGGCACGCTGCGATTGATCAACCCCCAGGATTCGGCCTGCGGCGCTGAAACGCGACGCCCGAGCAAGGCCATCTCAAGCGAACGTGCACGTCCGATGGTATGTATGTAAGCGCCACCGCTTTGATTGCCGGCCTGAATCTCGCGCAATTGAAAGAAAGCGCTATCAACGGCTACCACCAGATCGCAAGCCGTGGCGAGGTACACCCCACCACCAATCGCTGGGCCATTGACCGCCGCCACCACCGGTTTGTAATTACGTTGAATACGCTGGCGCGCCGCCTGGTTCCAACGACCATAGGCATCGGCCATGCGTTGATCGGCATTGCGCGTGAATTTAAGATCCTGACCGGAACAAAAAAAACTTCCCGAACCGGTAAGCACCGCGCAACGGCAATCGGGGTCGGATTCCACTTCATCGAACGCGTCGACCAGCTCACGGAACATATTCATGTCGTGCGCGTTTTTTACCTCTGGGCGGTTCAGCACCACACGCCACACCGGGCCGTTTTTCTCCACCAGCAGCGACTTGTACATACCTCTTAACTCCCGCCCATGCCTAGATCGGGGCCAGTCTTTTTCACCAGAGGAATAATGCCTCCAGCCTCGAGCATGGTGAGCAGGAACGGCTCAACCGGTCTTGCCTGAAGCGTGACGCCGGTAGTTTCGTTGCGTGCCACACCCTTCACCAAGTCAACGTAGACAACATCGCCATCCTTGGCAAGGTCGGAGGCACCTGGGCATTCGAGTAGCGGCAAGCCTACCTCGTAGCTATTGCGAAGGAAGGTGCGCGCGAAACTCTCGGCAACGATGCAAACGATGCCTGAGGCGGCAATCGCCTTGGATGCCACACCGCGCCCCGAGGACTGGCCAAAGTGATGCCCGGCAACCATGATGTCGCCCTGCTTTACGCCCTTGGGGAACTCTGGTTTCAAATCCGCCAATACATGCGGCAGGATCACTTCCATCGTGCCTTGCACCACGGCGGTGGGAACGATGCTGTCGGTTGGCACGTTATCGCCAAACTTCCAGGCCGAACCCTTCATGGGAACAATCTTTCTCTCAGCAGCCATTACAGGAACTCCCTTGGATCGGTGATTTTTCCGGCGGTGGCGGCCGCAGCCACCGACAGCGCCGAAGCAAGAAACATCTGCGCCTTGGCACTGCCATTGCGGCCGGGGAAATTGCGCACGTGCGTCGAGATCATGGTCTCGCCCTCGGCCATGGCGCCCATGTTGACGGCTTGGTTCGCGCCAGTGCTGGCGGGGAACCAAGTGGCACCACCTTCGTGCAGCGCCGACAAGGCACCGGATTTCACCGCCTCGGAAAACACATGCCGGCTGCCAGGGACAACATTGAAGCAGACATGCCCATGTTTAGATTTCTTGCGCAGCACCTGTGCCGCCTGCTCAACATCGGCCAGGCGACCTCCGCCATGTCCACCCAGCTCCGCCCATTGAATCGGCGTACCGACATATTTCGCAATCGGCGCCACATTGCCCACCGTGGCGGGAAAACAAATTTGTGGCTCGAGCTTACTGATGTCATAGCTCCAGGTTTCGACGAACTTGGTGCCGGGGTCATCGCGCTCCACTTCGTAGCCCTTGCAGCCCACGCTGTCGGCAAAATCCGTGGTGATCTTGTCGGGGTCGATGTAGGCGCACTTGGCGCCAATGTCCACGCCCATCAAAGGAAAAAGATAACGATCCCAGAACGGCAGCGATTCGATATATTCGCCGCAAAATTTAACCGCCTGATAGTTCACGCGGCCTTCACCTATTTCGGCACACAGCCACAGCGCGACATCGCGCGGCGTCACGCCGGGCCGCGTTTTCCCCGTGACCTCAACGCGCACCGTCTCGGGCACCTTGAACCACGATTTGGAATAGGGCATCACCGTAGCCGCGTAGGAATCATTGCCCAATGACGCGCAGAAGGCGCCCATCACGCCCTGCACCGGTGAGTGACTATCGGAGCCCACCACCAGGTCGCCGGGGCGGATGTGCCCCATCTGCAACGCCACGTTATGGATATTGCCGCTGCCGCAATCGTAGAGTGGCATGTTGTTTTTCCACGCGAAGTCGCGAATCGCCACCAGGATCGCCGCCTTCTCCTCGGTGGGCGGCGAGAACTGATGATCGATCACAGTGACGATGCGCTCCGGGTGCAGCATTTTCCCGCCCACCTGCTTCTCGAACACGATGCGGCAACTGCGTGCCGAGAGATCGTGCAGCAAAGCGCAATCGACTTCGCACACCACCACATCGCCGGGTGAGACTTTCGTCCGGCCGCTGCGTTTGGCCAGTATTTTTTCAATCATGTTCATGCGATATCTATCCTTTTTACGTGTGACTTACTCACATTGCCGGGTACAACATTTCATCCTGGGAAGCGCGGCGCCTCGCCAGATAAGCGCCATGGCCAGGAGCGTGCACGCTCTTTAGGCCAGAGCTCATCGAGCTTACGCGCAAACGACACCGCATCCATAGGCGCCGGACCTTGTTGCGAAACAACAATCGTCTTGCCGTCTTTTAGCACGGCGGTCAAATTCGCGTTGAATTCGCGCGGGTAGGCAGCGGTCGCACCGGCGTCTTCCAGCATCTCCACCTTGCTCATCAGCGAGAGCACCTGCTCATCCTGAAGCAGAACATCAAAATCATCATGCGCCAGTTGTCCGGTTTTTAACACTGCGCCAATGGCGAATCCAGGCGTGTGATCCGCAGTTTCGCGATTGATCTTGCCTTGTCGTGAGCCCGGCCCACCCAACATTTCCACGGCGGGTTTCGCCAAGCCAAGCTGCATCGAGGCGATATCACCAACGGTAACGCGTTCACGCAATAACGCAGCAAGTTCGATCAAACCCTGAATGAAAATCTGCACCGGATATTTCTTCAACAAGGTGCGCGGCAATCGCGCGCCACCTGCGGCATCGATGACAAGCGGCCCAGCGATGCGTTCGCAAAAACCCTCCTTGCCCTCGAACACGTGTTCCGGCGAATGGCAACCGGCCTCCACCATGCGCACCGCGAACACCGCCTTCATCGCGCCGCGCGCCGAAGCCACCGCCTTCCAATCGGAGAGTTTGCCCTGGCGCACCGCACGCAGCGTGCCCGCGTCGAGCGCCGCGATGCACAGGGCTTCGGCGGTGCGTTTTTCATCCAGACCCAAGAGCCACGATGCGCCCGCTGTGGCGCCAAGCGGCGTGAGCGATGAAGAACCATCGAAGCCGCGTCCGGTCAACTTCGCCACTTCCGCAAGACGGCACATCACTTCATAGGCGACCGTTACCGACTCAATCAAACGCTGCCAACCAAGACCGCGCGCCTCGGCCAATGCCACTAGCGCGGGAATCAAATCGCTGGGATGCGTTACCGCCGTGCCAACATAGGTGTCGTTGTAATCGAGGTACCGCGCTGCCACGCCATTGCGCAACATCGCGTCATCCAGGCTTGCGCCACTGCCATCGTGCCAAATGCTGCATGGCCCGGCGCCCCACGCGCCATAACGCCGGATGCGCGTGATGGTGCTCTCTTCACCAGCGGAAACATCCGCGAGTTGCTCGGCTCCCAATACACAGGCCGCTGTGTCGGCCAGGCGCAAGGCGACCGCGTCGCGGTCGGCAAGACGCGCCAACGCAGGAAGCAGCGCCGCGATTTCGGCGGCGAAATCGGGCGCTGCGTTAGGGCTCGAAGCTTGATCCATGTTGTCTGCCCGATTTCAGCGCTTCGCCGCCAATTGCGCGGATACCCGGCTCACCACGCGCTCCACCACTGACTGTGCCACGCCCAAGTAATTCTCTGGCTTCACCAAATCGCGCATTTCCTTCTCGGACAAAATCGCACACACCTCTTTGTTGGTGAGCATTACGTCGATTAATTCCTTTTGTTTGGCATGTGCCTCTCGTGCCATATGCATGGTGACTTCATGCGCCTCGCCACGGCCCATCTTCCAGCCCAGGCCGTACATCACCGCTTCGGAAACAATGCCGCCACCGGTCAAGGCAAGATTTTTTGTCATGCGCTCCGGGTCAACCTGAAGATCGACGAGGATTCGATGCATCAACGTCAACGCACCATCGAGCAAAATAAAACATTGCGGCATCAACAACCACTCGGCCGCGGTCACCGACATATCGCGCTCATGCGCCACCACCATCAGGCCCTGCATCACCGGCACCAAGCCACGCACCAGATGGCAATTGGCCACGGCGCGCTCGCCATTGATGGGGTTACGTTTCTGCGGCATGGCGGATGAACCAACTTGAGTCTTTGTCTGCGGCTCCCAAACTTCGCCGACCTCGGTGGAAGACAAACGACCGGTCTCGTTGCAAATTCGCTCGATAGTCGCGGCGATCATCCCCAAGGTAGACACAAGCTCGGAGAAGTTATCGCGAATGTTGTACCAGGGCGCATCAGGCAATGGCAGTCCAACACGTTTGGCAAACGCCTCCTGCACCTTGGGGCCGTGTGTTCCCAAGGACGCGAAAGTTCCCGCGGAACCCGCCATCTGGCACACCAGCACATTTTTTTGCAGGCGATGCAGGCGCTCTAGGTGGCGGCTCAATTCATCAATCCAAAACGCCACTTTCAAACCGAAGGTAATGGGCACCGCATGTTGCCAATGGGTGCGTCCGGCCATGGGGTGCGATTTGAAGCGTTCCGCCAAGGGCAATAAGAAGCCAATTTGCGCGCGCACCTCTTCTTCGATGATCACCAAGGCATTGCGGATCTGCAGCACCAATCCGGTATCGAATACATCCTGCGACGTGGTGCCCCAATGAATGTACTTGCCTGCGTCACCCGACTTTGCGGTCAAGGCGCGAATCGATGGCATCAGAATATGCCGCCCGGACTCCACACCTCGACCTATCTCCTCGATATCGTAGAGCTCGGCCTTGGCCACCGAGCGAATCTTCGCCGCAGCATCGGCGGGAATCAGACCCGCATCGGCCTCGGCCTCCGCCAGCGCCGCCCACACATCGAGCCAGCTTTGTAGCAATTGGCGCGAATCGAACACCTCGCGCATGCGTTGCGTGCCAAAAACATGTTTCATGATGCTGCAATCGAGCGTGGTGGGCATGGTGACTCCGATGGGGATTTTGCGAAAGCGGCGATGCTGGAGTAGGTCACGCCCGGTGTCAATCGCCAATTGGCTGTTATCAATTTACAATTGAATTTCGTCACTTACCGCGATATATCACCTGCGATGACCACTTCGCACTTGCCGCAGATCAAGCTTGGCTTGGCGCTCCTCTTTGCGCTTGCCGCACATTCGGCAACGGGCCAAGGGCAGCAATCGATCAACCTAATTTCCTCCGCCGACGGCAAAACCATCGCCGCGAATTTGTTTAAACCAGATGGACCAGGCCCCTTCCCCGCCATGGTCATCATGCACGATTGCAGTGGCCTGGGCCCGCGCGCAAGCGGCGCACCGGGTCGTTGGGCAAAGCTATTGCAAGAGGATTATGTCGTGATCCTCCCCGATAGTTTCCGCTCTCGCGGCATCGACAATGGGGTATGCATGATTTACGACAGCGCGATACATCGTTCGGTCAATGGCGCGGTTCGGGCCGCCGATGCCTATGCCGCGCTCGCCGCGTTGCGCGAGTTGCCCTATGTCGATGCGCGCGCCATCGGCATCATGGGCGGCTCGCATGGCGGTTGGGCGACGCTGGCAACCATCGTCGCTCCCGGCGAACGGCGCGACCCGCTCGCAGAAGCCAAGCGCCAGGGTTTTGCGGCGGCGATCGCCCTCTACCCAAGTTGCCAGGTGCAATACGGCGACTGGACACCCAAACGCGCCAACGGCAACTCAGGGCCGATGATTTCGCATTCCGGTTTTTATCGAACGCTTGCCCCAACACTGATCCTCACCGGCGAAAAAGACGATTGGACACCCGCGCAACCCTGTCAAACCATGGTTGAGGCGTCGCGCGCACAAGGCCAATCGATCGATATCAAGGTCTACGCGGGCGCGCATCACGCTTTCGATAATGACGCACCGGTGCGCTTTATCGCCAGCCGCAATAATTCGAACTCACCCACCGGACGCG
>JBJXEY010000016.1:0-16483 GCA_046153355.1 Burkholderiales bacterium | reverse complement strand
TCTACAAGATCTTGATTCACCACGCCGGCCTTCTGGTACTTGATGATGGGGATCTGAATGCCTTCGGAATAAATATCGGTGGTCATCGCCCCCAACACGCCGCCCACTTCGTTCCAATGCGCCATCGTGCAAACAAATGCGGTGAGTTTGCCCTCGAAAAAAATCGGCAGCGTAAAAGTGAAGTGATACAGGTGACTACCGGTGGTGTAGGCATCATTGGTCACCAGGATGTCGCCAGGCGAAAGGCCGTCTTCGCCAAAGTGACGCAGCTTCGCCTTGATGGTTTCGGCCATGCCGCGAATGAAGGAGGGCAGACCCAGACCAATGGATACGGTTTCGCCCTTCGCCGTGTACAGGCCCACGGTGAAATCCAGCGCCTCGTAAATGATCGGGTTGTAGGCGGTGCGCGTGAGATTGGTCTTCATCTCCTCGGTGACCGCGAGCACGCCATTGCGGATAATTTCTGTCAGTACCGCGTCGGCTTTGTTTCCCCGCGTGGAGCGATAGGCGTTGGTTTTCGGCGCGCTTGCGCGTTTTGCCGGACGTACCTTGCCGGCTGGTTTGGTGGATTTTTTAGGCATACCAATGATCAAATGAAGGAAATGGTGAAAAGAAGAAACTATACACGAGGGACCAATTCCCCAAGGGAGTTAGGGTAAAACCTAGACGGGGTTCCGCCCATTTAGTTGTCGAGCCTAACTGAATCGAAAAACAATAATTCTCGGCGTCAGCGCTCAAATGCCACGATAAATCCAGTCGCACTCCCAATAATTGTCGGGGTCGCGCAGACTCATCAAGTGATTGCGTAGATCCCGCCCGCCGCCACGTGCGTGAAAAATCTCACCAAAAATTCTTGATGTAATAACGATGCGCGTGGTGCGCAGGTATCTTGCTTCTTGGTAGGCCAGAAGCGCGGCATTGATGCCACCAGCGCCGGCGAGCGCAAGTTGATCCGCCAATACCACGGCATCTTCCATGGCCTGCACCGCGCCTTGTGCGAGATATTGCAAAGTCGGGTGGGCCGCATCGCCAAGCAGCGTTACCTTGCCGCGCGTCCAATCGGGGCGCGGTTCGCGGTCGCACAAGATCCAATTTTTGTCCTTGCCAATATAGGAGAGCATGTCTTGTACATGCGGCGTGGTCTTGGCATAGGCTTCCAGCAGTTCTTCCGCTCCGCCAAAATCGGTTTTGTTCCCCGCGAAAAAGCTCGGGCTGTGAAACGTGGCGACGTTATTCATCACCGTGCCGCCGCGCAGCCGGTATTGCACCAAATGCAAACCCGGTCCCATCCAGATGGTCATATCATCAAAACGCGATTTGTCCTTCACCTCGTCAACCGGCACCACGCCACGGTAAGTGACATGGCCCGAGACACGCGGCGCGCCATCGCCGATATTGGCTTCGCGTGCCACCGAATTGAGGCCATCGGCACCGATTAGCGCCGCGCCCGCGTAGTGCGTTCCGTCACCAAAATACGCAACGACGTCTTTTTCGCGATCATCAAACCGAGTCAGGCCCTTGGAAACATTGAGCGTCACTTCCTTGTGGCTGCGGCAAGCATCGAGTAACGCGCCGTGCAAATCGCGGCGATGCACCACCATGTAGGGCGCGCCAAAATGTTGGCGGAATTTTTCTCCGGTGGAAATACGCGTTAATTCTTTGTCGGTCAATGCATCAATGGCGACCAGGGCATTGGGAAACACCGCGGTTTTCTCCACCTCGGCAACAATGCCCAAGTGCGTAAGCATCTTGTGGGCATTGGGTCCAAGCTGAAGGCCAAATCCGATTTCGCCAAACTCGGGGGCTTTCTCGAACACCTGGGAGCGAATTCCTTTACGCGCCAGGGCCAATGCGGTGGCTAGGCCGCCTATGCCGCCGCCGGCGATCAACACTTCGGGAGCAATAGCACTCAACGTCTAAACCCTCGCTCAATAATAGTGAATCAAAGTTTTTCCTGGAAAAAACGCAGTGCCCTGGGCGCGAGAAATCCCGAAAAGCTACCCGGCTCATCCATCGGCTCTGTGTTCCAAAAATGCGGCGCACCTTGCAGTACCGAGGGTCGCGCGAAGAAACCAGCTTGTTTCAATGCCAGCAAAAACGCCTTTGATTGCGTTTCGGGTTCAACGGTATCGTCTTCCGTACCCCAGGCTAAGAGAAACGCGGTTTTGTTTTTGTCCTTGGTCGCGTAAGAGATTGGCGATGATTGGAAATAGATGGCCCGATCATCCGCCAGTGATGCGCCGAGAAATTTCTGCGCGATGTTGTCTCCCGGCCGGTTTAGTAGATCATGCTGCCATTGCGCCGCCATGTCGTAGACCCCAGAGACGCCCAGACAGGCCTTTACCGAAGTGCTCATCTTGGAATACGAATCCTCCGGGTAGGCGCCGGCGAACGGTGCTTTGTCGCCCGCCAATGCAACCAACCCAGCCAAATGGCCCCCGGCCGAATCGCCGGTGATGCCCAGGCGATCAGGGTCAATATTGTATTTCGAACCTTCCGCGCGCAGGTATTGCACCGCGGCTCGTACGTCGTGCACAGCTTCCGGGTAGGCTTTGCGCCCATCCTTAATCAAGCGATAGTTCACCGAGAACAAAGCAATGCCATTTTGCGCGAGGTACGCCCCCCAGCCACGGTGAAAAACAGAACTCCCCTGTTGCCATCCGCCGCCATGCACCGCGACCACAGCGGGAAATTTTCCTTGCCCTTTGGGCAGATACAGATCACCCGTTATCGCCACACCGTCATGTCTGGCGTATTCGATGCCTGCTTTAAGTTCGTGTTCCATGCAACCCTCGACTGAATGTTTAGCGAAAATGGTGCTCGATCAATACCATTATTAAATTAAATATGCCACAACTGGTACGCCGTACGTAATACACTTAGTAGAATTCTTTAAAATAGTAGAAATTTCGATGGTAAAAATGTCTCTATGCCACGGTCACCGGAATCTTAAATTCGCGAATCCGCTTTTCCCACTCCGCGGGCCCAGTGGTATGCACCGAGGTTCCTTTGGAATCTACCGCCACCGTTACCGGCATATCACTGACTTCAAACTCGTAAATGGCTTCCATACCCAGGTCGGCGAAGGCCAGCACACGGGCCTTGCGAATGGCCTTGGAAACCAAATAGGCCGCGCCGCCCACCGCCATCAAATACGCGGCTTTATGTTTCTTGATGCCTTCAATGCCTTCTGGCCCGCGCTCTGATTTGCCCACCATGGCGAGCAACCCGGTTTTACCCAACATGGTTTCGGTAAAACGATCCATGCGTGTTGAGGTGGTGGGGCCGGCGGGGCCGACGGCTTCATCGCGCACCGGGTCCACGGGGCCCACGTAGTAGATCATGCGATTGGTGAAATCCACCGGCGGTTTCTCGCCTTTTTCGATCATGTCTTGAATTCGCTTATGCGCGGCATCGCGACCGGTAAGCAATTTGCCCGACAACAACAACCGATCACCGGGTTTCCAAGCAATCACTTGGTCGCGCGTGAGCGTATCCAGATTGACGCGTATCGCCGAAGGCGAGGGCGCCCACGCCACCTTGGGCCAATCCTCAAGCGATGGAATATCCAATTCAGCCACACCCGAACCATCTAAGGTGAAATGCGCATGGCGCGTAGCCGCACAATTGGGGATCATGGCGATGGGCTTGGAGGTGGCATGCGTGGGGTAATCGAGAATCTTGATGTCCAACACCGTCGATAAACCACCAAGGCCCTGCGCACCGATGCCCAACGCATTGACCTTGGTAAAGAGTTCAATACGCAATTCTTCGATCGTCGATTGCGGACCTCGTGCCAAAAGCTCGTGCATATCCAGCGGCGCCATCAACGACTCCTTGGCAAGCAACACCGCTTTCTCGGCTGTGCCACCCACGCCAATACCGAGCATGCCTGGCGGGCACCAGCCGGCACCCATGGTGGGCACGGTTTTCAAGACCCAATCAACCACCGAATCGGAAGGCTCCAACATCGCCATCTTGGATTTATTCTCCGAACCGCCGCCCTTGGCCGCGACCGTGATGTCCACCTTATCGCCGGGCACCACTTCCATGTGAATCACTGCCGGCGTGTTGTCCTTAGTGCTCTTGCGCGTGAAGATCGGGTCCGAGAGCACCGAGGCACGCAAGGGGTTGTCCTTATTCATGTACGCACGCCGCACCCCCTCATTAACGGCATCGGCAATTGAACTCGCGCCAAACCCCTCCCAACGAACCTCCATGCCAATTTTCAGAAATACGTTGACGATGCCGGTGTCTTGGCAAAGCGGCCGATGGCCTTCGGCGCACATGCGCGAATTGGTCAAGATCTGTGCAATCGCATCCTTGGCTGCGGGTGCTTGTTCGCGCTCGTAGGCGCGCGCCATGTGTTGGATGAAATCGCGCGAGTGATAAAAGCTAATGTGCTGCAAGCCATCGGCGATGGATTGCGCGAGATCCTCGCGCTTGATGATGGTGGTCATGGGGAGAGGCCTTTTAATGATGCGCTTCAGGTGGATGGGCAAGTTTTTCGGTCCACGCGACAGCAAGTGCCGAGGCAAGGAACGACATATGAATAATGGTTTGCCACATCAGCGTTTTCTCGTCGTAATTGGCGGCGTTAATAAACGATTTCAAAAGATGGATCGAGGAGATGCCGATAATGGCCGTGGCAAGCTTAACTTTAAGCACACCAGCATTAACGTGCGACAGCCACTCGGGTTGATCCGGGTGATTTTCCAGATCCAGCCTGGAAACGAAGGTTTCCCATCCGCCCACAATCACCATCACCAGAAGATTCGAGATCATCACCACGTCGATCAAACCCAACACGATCAACATAATTTCGGTCTCGGCAATGTCCTTGAATCCGACCACTTGCACTAAGTGAATTAATTCGCGCAAGAACTGAACCACATACACACCCTGGGCGACGATCAAACCCAGATAAAGCGGCGCTTGAAGCCAACGGCTGGCGAAAATCCAGCGCGGCAAGGGGCGCAAACCTTTGGGAGATTTTGCTATCTCTGACATTGTTGCAAATTCCTTTTGAGAGGGCCTATCAATAGCGTCGATTTACTAGGGCTACTTGCAACGGCCCGAGTAAGTCAATTCCTGGGAAGATCCAATTTCGATTGTTCTTACGATGCGGCTAGTGCGTGACACCGCTTCGATGCCTTGCGGGCAAATACCCTCGCGCGTCACGGTTTCGGCAAGTTTTTGACGCCGAATCGTTTCCCAGGTCGGGTCGTTGGCGGGTCGATCAACACCGGCTCGCTGAGTTGCGTTGAAGCCCGTATTAACGCGTTGCACGCTAAGTGGCGTACTTAATAGGTCTTCACCGAGACCCAAGTTCGCACATCCGCAAATAACGCAAGCGCTAACGCCAAAAGACATAAACTTAAGCATATTTCTTGCCTCTGGATTCCATGTTGAGTGACAATGCCGAGTCTGCGGATTGACGTGTTTGAACTGGAACGTTTCAGGCCATTGCAAAACGCGCGTCAAGGCCTTAACCCTTCGATCCGAATTGAATTTTACCGCGCGGTGACTGTCAAAAATTGTAATTCGGAATCCATTTCCCGTTTCGACGCCCAGTTGGCGTGGCATGATGAATTTCACCTGTTGATCCTTTGCAAACCTCGGACTGAAATAGCAAACGCCATAAATGGGAACCACGAACACCACCAATAAGATCGGTGCATCCGCCGACGAAGGCGTGGATCTGGATTTCACCGGCGTATTCAAACTTCAAGACCTCAAGGCGGACACGCCGCCACCATTGCCTCCGGCGCCGAAAAAAATCCCCGGCGATATTCTGATTGGCGCCCACGAGCTCTCCAAAGGCAATTGTTACGTCAATATGGCGCGTAAGCGCCCCGCAAGAACCGTTGACGCGACAAAAACGACTATTCTGATCGTCGAAGATGACACGACGACGCAATATCTTTTGCATATGCTGTTGAGTCGAGCGGGTTATTTAACTCGCCGTGCCGGCAGCGCCGCCGAGTTCATCGCGGCCATGCAAAAACCGCCGCTTCCCAATCTGGTGATTCTGGATATCGTATTAAAAGACAATGTCAGCGGTTTCAAGATTCTGTCCAAAATTCGAAGCCATCCAAAGATCTCCACCTTGCCGGTGATTATCTTGAGTGGTCAAACTGATGCAGGCGATCTGATGCAAGGCGTATCCCTGGGCGTGGATGCCTACCTTTCCAAACCCACCAAAGCACAGGCGCTGATGGACGCGGTGAAAGCGGTGCTAGGCGGCTAATGCGTTCGACGCGATCTTCCCAAATTTAGGAGGTCCGATTGCGTTGGTAAAAAATACCCTCCTTGTCGGGCCGTCCATGCAACGGTAAGGTTTCTGCAAGTTTGCGGCGAGATACTTAAAATCGATTGCCAACCCACGTCGAACTCACGATTTGGATCCATTCGCATCCAGCGTTTATGAAGGAGCATTGTTATGTCCAGCGGAACCATTGAATCGGTACTTCACGAAGATCGTCTTTTCCCGCCTTCTGCGGCGTTCGTTAAACAGGCCAATGTTTCCGGCATGGCGGCGTATCAGGCCTTGTGCGACGAGGCAGCGCGCGATTTCGAGGGTTATTGGGCGCGCCAGGCGCGTGAACAATTGCTATGGCATACACCATTCACCAAGACGCTGGATGAAAGCAACGCGCCGTTTTTCAAATGGTTCTATGACGGTGAGCTCAATGCCTCCTATAACTGCCTGGATCGCCATCTCAAAACCCAGCCCGATAAAGTCGCCATCATTTTCGAGGCCGACGACGGCAAGATCACGCGCATTACTTATCAAGCGCTCTATCACGAAGTATGTAAATTCGCCAATGCCCTGAAAGCACGCGGCATTGCGAAGGGTGATCGCGTCATCGTCTACATGCCGATGTCCATCGAAGCGGTGGTGGCAATGCAAGCTTGCGCGCGCATTGGCGCGACGCACTCGGTCGTGTTTGGCGGGTTCTCGGCCAAGTCGTTGCAAGAACGCATTATCGATGCCGGGGCGGTGGCGGTGATCACCGCCGATGGCCAATTCCGCGGCGGGCGAGAAATTCCATTAAAACCGGTGGTGGATGAATCTTTCACGCTGGGCGGTTGCGAAGCCATTAAATCGGTATTGGTCTACCAACGCACCGGCACCGCTATCCCCATGCAGGCGGGCCGCGATATCTGGTGGAGCGACGCTATTCAAGGCCAGCCCGACACCTGCGAACCGGTATGGGTGAATGCCGAACATCCGTTATTCATCCTATACACCTCGGGTTCCACCGGCAAACCGAAGGGCGTGCAGCATTCCACTGCGGGGTATCTTTTGTGGACCATGCTTACCATGCGCTGGACCTTCGATTACAAACCGCAGGATGTATTCTGGTGCACCGCCGACGTGGGCTGGGTGACGGGCCATAGTTACGTTTGTTATGGACCATTGGCAGTCGGTGCGACCCAAGTGGTGTTCGAAGGCGTGCCCACCTATCCCGATGCCGGCCGCTTCTGGAAGTTAATCCAAGACCACCAAGTCACCACCTTCTACACCGCACCGACCGCCATCCGTTCGCTCATCAAAGCCGGCGGCGATCTACCGAAAAAATATGACCTGAAATCCCTACGCATACTTGGTACCGTCGGCGAACCGATCAACCCCGAAGCTTGGATGTGGTATCACGAAGTGGTCGGAGGAGGGCGCTGCCCAATCGTGGATACCTGGTGGCAGACCGAGACCGGCGGACACATGATTACGCCGCTACCTGGTGCAACCGCCACCAAACCGGGTTCGGCAACCTTGCCCTTGCCGGGCGTCATTACCGATATCGTCGATGAAACCGGCGCCTCAGTCGGCAAGGGTAAAGGCGGAATATTGGTGATTAAACGCCCTTGGCCTTCGATGCTTCGCACCATCTGGGGTGACCCCGAGCGTTTCAAGAAAACCTACTATCCAGA
Organism: Burkholderiales bacterium; assembly: GCA_046153355.1. Lineage (GTDB taxonomy): Bacteria > Pseudomonadota > Gammaproteobacteria > Burkholderiales > SG8-39 > 2-02-FULL-62-17. The sequence goes on along the minus strand of JBJXEY010000016.1, from coordinate 8,548 downwards.
AGACTTCCAGGGCAAGTATTACCTTGCGGGCGACGGGGCTACCACCGACAGTGATGGCTATTACCGCATCATGGGTCGCATCGACGATGTGTTGAACGTTTCGGGCCATCGCCTGGGTACCATGGAAATTGAGTCTGCCCTGGTAGCGAATTCCGCCTTGGTGGCCGAAGCCGCCGTTGTCGGCCGACCTGATGAACTCACCGGTGAAGCGGTATGCGCCTTCGTGGTGTTAAAGGGTGCGCGTCCCGCCGATGCCGCGGCGGCAAAAAAAATCGCCGATGAACTGCGCAATTGGGTGGGCAAGGAAATCGGCGCCATCGCCAAACCGCGCGATATACGTTTTGGTGACAATCTGCCAAAAACACGCTCGGGGAAAATCATGCGGCGCCTGCTTCGCTCGATCGCCAAGGGTGAGGAGATTACCCAGGATATTTCCACTCTTGAAAACCCGGCAATATTGGAACAATTAAAACAAAGCCTGTAATTTGCACCTGACTTTTGCCCAATGTGCGTTTGTTCCCGTTTGCCCGAGGCCGCGCGGTAGTTTAAGCTTCGCGGCCTTGTTTTCGCCCCAATACGTCGCCAGACATAAAATCGGTGCGAATCGCAAGAAAACGGAGAGGTGGATGAGCGGTTTAAGTCGCACGCCTGGAAAGCGTGTTTAGGTTAATAACCTAACGCGGGTTCGAATCCCGCCCTCTCCGCCAAGACGGCATCCAAAGCTGTCCAAGCCGGTCCAGAAATATCGGCTACCTCTCGATTCTCCCTCTAGGAAGGCATCCAAGCCTGTCCAGATGCGTCCGCTTGCATCCAGTGGCTAACCGTGGTAATAATCTGTGGTACCGGACTGAAATGAAGGTCCATTTGTACCACGGAGGGCTAAATGCTCACGGATGCCAAATGCCGGAACACTACAAGCGGGGATAAAAGGATCGTCAAGCTCGCCGATGGTGGCGGTTTGTACCTCTGGATTTACCACGATGGTCGCAAGTATTGGCGGGTGCGGTACTGGCGTGAGGGCAAGGAGAAATCGCTTTCTCTTGGCGTCTATCCGGCCGTGGGGCTGAAGGATGCGCGGCAAAAGCTGGAGATTGAGCGCAAGCGTCTGGATAGCAACCTTGATCCGTCGGTTGAGCGACGCGCCGATAAACGCAAGCGCAGCATGGCCGCGGCAAACTCTTTCGAGGCCGTTGCCTTGGAGTGGTACGAAAAGCAACTGCATACCTGGGTGCCGCGCCATGCCGAAGGCGTGAAACACCGGCTCGAAAACAACGCATTCCCGGCCATCGGCAAGCGGCCTATCAGCGAAATCGAGGCGCCGGAACTGCTGGACGCACTGCGCCCAATCGAAAAGCGGGGCGCCCATGACCTGGCGCACCGGATCATGCAAGTCTGTGGCCAGGTATTCCGCTACGGCATCGCTACTGGCCGCTGCCAGCGAGATATCTCCCGCGACCTACGCGGAGCCCTGACGCCCCACCAAAAGCGCCATCAAGCGGCTGTACGGCCCGAGGAACTGCCTGATTTGCTCCGGGCGATCGCCAAGTATGACGCGCAGGGCGACAAGCAAACGCGCCTTGCCCTTGAACTACTGGCCTTGACCTTTGTACGTACCAATGAACTGATCGGCGCGGAATGGACTGAAATCGACCTGGACGCCGCCATATGGATTGTGCCGGCGGAACGGATGAAGATGAAAACCGAACATGTTGTCCCGCTGCCCAAACAAGCCCTGGCGATCCTTGAGCAGCTGCGCGACCTCAATGGGGGCAGCAGGTTCGTGTTCCCCGGCCGGAACCGCGACAAGCCGATCAGCAACAACACCATGCTCTTTGCCCTGTACCGCCTGGGCTACAAAGGCAAGATGACCGGACACGGTTTCCGGGCGGTGGCCAGCACAAGCCTGAACGAGATGGGATTCCGAGCAGACGTGATCGAGCGCCAGCTTGCGCACAACGAGCGCAACGAGGTTCGCGGCGCCTACAACCGAGCCGAGTACCTGCCCGAGCGCAAAAATATGATGCAGAAATGGGCGGACCACTTGGACGCGTTACGCAGGGGGGCAAACGTCTTGCCGTCCATAGCAGCCTAGAGTTCTATAAGTACGGCGCGGTGCCATTTGACCAGACCGAACCGGATCAACTCCAAAATTTGTGTGTATTCAGAAGTTAAGACCCAAAACAAAGCCAATGTGACCGACACAGCCGAAGCGGCTGTCTCTGTCGCCAATTATGGGTTTAAGGACCATGCGTAACAACGATGACTACGACGGTTTTCGCGGGCCGGACCCCACGTGGCTGACCGACGACATAAAGCGGCACATGGAATGGCTCCGAGGCCAAGTGTCCCTTGCCATTCAAGTCGGGACGTACCGCTCCCCAGATCATGCGGAAAGTCTCTATTTACGCCGCTTCAATAATGACGAGGAACAAATCAAACCAATCGAAATGTTTTACGCGACGAACGACGTTCCAGCCGTGATCGAGCTAGCGAATCTGTGTCTCCAAATCGTTGGCAAGGGGATTAGACGTTCAGAATTGTTAAAGGCGGAATTTGGAGACTGGCGACTTCGGATCGAACTTGCCAGGGACAAAAGAATTTCGCAGGCCATGATAGCTAAAAAACCAAGACTAAATTCCCTTGCACATCGGTTACGGACGCTCAATGTCCAAAGCTACGCCGAAGCACTTACAAAGTGTCCTCAGATAGTCGATGAACTGGGGAGTGAATTCGGTTCGGAGAATGCGAAAAAAAAGCTGTCCCAAGCCATTTCTAAGAATAAGAAAAAGGAGAAGTTGCCATAGCCAGGATTTGGCAACGCCGGTTGCTCTCCAGATAGTCTGTAGATGGTCTATCGATAAAAATTTCCGCTAACCTCGCTTTGGACACGGCTGGACACAGCCCAACGAGGAGATCTGCGCAGTGGATGACTTACCTTTCCGCTACATGCCCAAGCCGGTCGTGCTCGAAGCCGTCGGCTTTGGTCATTCCACCCTCGCCGAAAAGGTCTTGAAAGGCGAGTTTCCCCCACCGGACAAAATCGGCTCGCGCTCCCTTTGGCGGTCAGATCTTGTGGCTAGATGGCTCACTGAACAGGCAGTAAAAGCCGAGGCAGAACGCGAGGAACGCGCCAAACTCGCGAGGGACAAGGCCTATCGAATGGTTCAAGCGCGGGTACGCAAGAAGGCCGCGTGAGGCGCGTCATGGGGAAGGTCAAGCACACACCCTCGCGCGCAGTAATAGCGCGTTCACTACGCGAGCTTGCGATGCTCTGGCGCTCGCCAGACGAAAAAGCAAAACCCGGCGCTCGCGGGAACGAGCAAACCGGGCCGGGTACCAGGGAACAATTCGATTTGAATTCTACTCCGACACCCGCCAAACGGGACACAGCATGAGCGTCCACAGTAAGGCGAACCAGGGCACCGCGTTTCTGGATTTGCAGATCGCCGATTCGCAGGCGGCGCAGCTTCGGATACCGCCAAACTCGATAGAGGCGGAACAGTCGGTAATTGGCGGCTTGCTACTGGACAATTCCGCGTTCGACAGCATTGCTGATGTCCTTAGCGAAAGTGATTTTTACCGCGACGATCACCGGTGCATTTATCGGCACATCACCAGCTTGATTGAGCGCGGGCAACCGGCCGATGTGTTGACGGTATTTGATGCGATCGAGCAAAGCGCGGATAAGGGCAAGGCCGGTGGGCTCGCCTATCTTGGCAGGCTGGCGCAAAACACGCCTTCGGCGCACAACATCAAGAGTTATGCCGCGATCGTGCGCGACAAAGCACGGCGGCGCGAAATCAGTGCCTTGGGCGCGGAGCTTCAGGAGCGCGCCGCGGCGCCAGGGAAGTTGTCGGAGTTGTGCAAACATGCCGAGGCGCGGCTGGAAAAAATTGGTAGTTTCTCCAACGGAGACAACCTGCTCGAAGCTGGTTTCTGGGCGTGTGATTGCAAGGTCACGTTGGAACTGCCCTACGTATTGAAAGGGATCATTGCCAAGGGACAATTTGTTGTCTTGTGGGGGGCACCCGGATCTGGCAAGTCTTTCACCGCGACCGAGTTGCTTTGCGCGATTGGCGCGGGATCGAAGTGGCGCGGGCGACGCACTGGGGGCGGTATTTGCATGTACGTGGTGGCCGAGTCAACGCGGCCGCACATCGAAAACCGATTTTCCGCGCTCAAGCAGGAATTCCCCAGCATGGCGGACTCTGCTGTGCTGATAGTGCCGCTCGCGCTTGACCTGCTGCATGCCGAGCGTGGCGACGTGGACCGCGTCATAGAGACCGCGCGGCTGCTGGCAGAGCATGACGGTGAAGTAGTCCTGATCGCAATCGACACTCTCAATGTGACAATCGGCGGCGGCGACGAAAACGGGCCGGACATGGGGGTGTACGTCGCCAATATCAAGCGCATCATCGCCGAGACCGGCGCGGCCGTGCTGGTGCTGCACCATTGCGGCAAAGACGAAGCCCGGGGCATGCGCGGGCATAGCGCGCTGCTGGGCGCATTGGATGCCGAACTCGCCATAGAGGGCGAAGCTGGCGGACAGCATATTTTGCGTACCGGCAAGGTGCGCGACGGCGAATCACATGCCGACCTTTTCGCTTTCACGCTGCGGCGCGTGGAACTCGGCATGGACTCCGACGGCGAGCCGGTGACTACCTGTGTACTGGAATCCCTCGATGAAAGCGGTACGCGGCGCGCTCGCCAACAACGCAAAGGGGCTGGCCTTGGAAAGCACCAGAAGGCGGTATTGCGCGCCTTGGAGACTGCCGGCGGGCGCATGCCACGGCTTGACCTTGCCCACAAGTTGAAAGACGAAGGTATGCCGCGCCAGCGTGTATCCGACGCCATCGGCGCCTTACTTGAGTGCGGCATGCTCATTGCCCACAACGATGTAACCCCAGCCGAGGTATCCATTCAATGACCGAACCGTTGGGACTCCGTCCGGTTGTCCGCCGTCCGGTGTCTATAGACACACCGGACCGGACGGACACTTCCGACCGTATGTCCGGCGACCGGAATATGTCCGGTCTGGACAAACCGGACAAAACGGACTGAGTCGCAATCGATGGCGGTTAGTGCTCGACTATCGATGTTTTCTTAAACAAAAGAAGGTCCGCCATGGCAAATAAACCTGACAACAAGCGCAAAGGTTCTCGAAAACTGGCAACCGGCGCGAGTACCAGCGTTCCCGCCGCACGAAGGCAAAATGATGAGCAACTGATAGCAGGCAAATTACTGCATCCCAGTTACGCGCGGTTCGCCATGGCTTTGTTTAAAATCGGTGATGCGTCAAAGGCTTATCTCAGCACACACGCCTCGTGTACGTCCTCACGGCAGGCTCTAGACCGGGGGCGAAAGCTAGCCCGATCGCCGGAAGTCGTAGTCGAGTTAGCTCGGTTAAAGGCACAAGCTCTTGATGGGACTGAAGATTCCGCCACCAAGGAGGCATTGAAAACCGAGGTCAGAACGTTGGCTTTTTCCCGAGTGAACCTAAAAAAAGTTCCAATCAAGGAAAAGCTTTCGGCTCTGCGAACACTTGCGGAGCTAGAAGGACTTTTGGATAAACGTCAACCGCAGCATGGAATTCGAGCATCGTTCACGTTCATTGTTCCCGGCAGGGCAGAAGCACTGGCCGCACGAGACGCGAACCGGGCCCGATCGATACCTGGGCAGCGGACGGACGCGATCGCGCCTTCTGGGCCCGTTCAGGAGGGCGTAGTTGTTGACGGCGACGAGGCTGGTGTTGACCAATTTGCCATCCCGAGGACGCCCAGGCTATTCGATGCCTCAAACACTTAGATCAATGAATAGGAATAGGCGAGCGTACTCCGAAGCCGGGACACTGCCCCCTATCCCATCCTAGAAGGTCGTCGCGCCCACGATACGGAATCGGCCGACGCAGCGCAGGTCACGCTCGGCTCAATTGACCGGGACATCGACGGGAAGTGGTTCCATACGCGCCGCCCCTCGCAGGGAGCGCGTTGTGTCTGCCTCCATACCATCTGAAGCTTTGGACTGATGGTGTCGAGGAAATAAAGGCGGGGCACATCGATTTTTCATTTTTTTTGGCCGGAGGTTTTGACTGCCGCCAAGATCATTGTCGCCGGCCACGCGGATCAGGCCCGATTCGCAACCATGTTGCGGTATAGAGTCTGAAGTAGCCGGCTGGCCCCCGTCCGGCGAACGATAGTTTGCCGCGTCAAAGGCTGCGATGCTTTTGAATTTCTCTCAATTTAGCCCCTTGTTTTTTGGCGCTTTACCGTCGTCGTCATTCTCGTTGCTGGCGTGTTCATCTTCTACCCCATCCTCGTCCTCTTCGTCCTCTACTTCGTCGTCATCCTGACCCAAATTCCATTTGCATCGGTCGATTCGGTCGTTTTCATAGTCCGCAGCTTCTGAAAGCACGCACGGTCTGATTTCCGAAACAATATCAGCAATTTCGACGTCCCTGATCCGTACTTGGCGTGCCCCGCCTTCATCGTCTTGATTGTCGAAGACCCAGTCTAAGCCTTCGTCCGTCGTTAGCCAAAGAACAAACTTTTCATCAGGAGTTAGATTTTTAACCTGGGTCTTCACACAGCTATCGATGAGGTTTTCGTACATTGAAAAGAAGACCGATTCCTCCCCTTGTACTTGTACGCAAATCTCCTCCCAGATGTTTTCAAGCCCCGAATCGTCACCCGACTGTAAGCCGTCGGTCATCGCTTCCAAGTCATCGACACACAACTTCACTATGTCGTTCTTTATACGCTCCGCATCTCTGACGGATAAATCCGGTTTCTCCTCGGCGTGGGTATCCTTGTCGAACGTAGGACCCGTGCCGAGTTCGCTCTTGTCCCTGAACCCGAACAATTCGCCCTGGGCCTTCTCGGCCGCGCTGGCACCCTTGAGCGTGTGCTGACCATTTTCCCCAATCGACTCCGTTGTGGTGGTGACCCGCGCGATGCTTGTAGCCGCCGCCAACATCGCCGCGATCCCATGATGTCCTGCCTCCGCTGCAATTTTTCTTGCGGTTTCGCGTTCCCATCCGCCTTTTAGGCCCGCATTTGCCCCCGCCTTCAAGAGCAAACGCACCACTTCCTTATGCCCCTCCCGTGCCGCGTAGTGAAGGGGCGTCATATGGTAACTTTCTGCGTATCCTGCCTCATCGCTCATAGCGTCTAGATTGGCCCCGCACTGGAGAAGCACCTCTACTGCCTCAGTCCGCCCCCGCGCGGCGGCGTAGTGAAGTGCGGTTCGCGCAGTGATGTGATCCGTCCCGTCTACCATGGCACAGTGGTCGACAAGAGCCCGGATCAATTCCACATTTCCGCATTGCGCCGCCCCGTGTAGAGGTCGTCCAGCAAAATGCCATCCAAGAATTTCGTCAAAGTACCTCATGCAACAGTCGGCGTTGGGATCTGCCCCAGCTTTAAGCAGCGCCTCGGCGATTTGCACCTTCTGCACAGCGTGCAAAGGCGTGCCGCCGGTGTGATCAGTCGCTGTCGCCATTGCTCCTCGCGTTAGAAGCAGATTGACCGCTTCTGCATGCCCTTCCCGGGCTGCATAGTGCAAGGGCGCATACCCCGGTTGATACACAAAGCCGTTTTCGTCGTCGATCCTCTCGCCTTCAGGCATATTTGGATCAGCCCCAGCATCGAGCAGAACCGAGAGCATGTCCACCCGCCCGACTTCCGCAGCGGCGTGGATCACGCCCCGACCATCAGCCATCCCGCGCATGCGCGCAGTCGCGGGATGCTCCTGAAGAACCGCCCGCAGGCTTTTGACATCCCCGCGCTCCAGATACCGAAGTGCGGCCTGGATCAGATGCTCTGTGATCGTCGAAGAGTCAGCCACGAACGCGCTCCACGGCTCGCCCTAGTCTGAACGGAGGGCGTGCGCGCCGCGGAGTGCCGTCCATCTGTGGTTTACGGGATAAGCACATTACATCATCTTGATCGTCACGCAGCGCCTACGGAATTCCTACAATTGTAGGACGACAAGAGCATACCCCTTAGGCGAAATTCCTCCAATAGTGGGAGGAATCTTTGGACCCAGCAATTGCATTTGGGAGGGTATTGCGCCAGCTACGTCTGGAGGCAGGGCTTACCCAAGAGCAATTGGGTTTCGAGGCCGACCTCCGGCGAACCTATATCAGCATTTTGGAGCTCGGCCAGCAGCAACCGACTCTCACGAGTATCCTGAAGCTGGCTAATGGGCTCGGTCGATCGGCGCAGGAGGTCATCGCACTGGTCGAGGCTGAAATCGCGAGAAAACGCCCAAATCGGTAAGGCATTGCAAGTTAGCATCTATTCCAGATTAAGCACGGAATAGCCAATCCCTATCTCGACGGGCTTGAATTCCTCCTACCTACTCTAGAGTGGCAAATCGTCAACCATTCCAATCCCAAAAATATGGAGATTGCAAATTCCACTATCGGTAGATAATCCCCCAATTCCTAGATAAAAATAGTAGGCGAAATTTGAAGCTCGAAGCATTGGCAAAAAATGCGCTGGTTGTCGGCGTCGAGCCGGGTCAGATAGTCCGTATTTTCAGCACTGAT
>JBJXEY010000008.1:0-21075 GCA_046153355.1 Burkholderiales bacterium | reverse complement strand
TCAATACCGGCGACAGGATTGTCGCCGACCCCGGCGCAATCGTTGAATTCCAGATAGCTCGGAATCGCTCCGGCGATGACAAAGCGCCCGGCCCACATCGCGGTAACCAGTCGATTCGGGCTGGCGGTAAAAAAATGCTGGTCGGTACTGTCGGTCGGCAATAACACCAGATCGCATTGTTCGAGTTGCGCAGTCATGGTTGCGGGGGACCACGTATGTAGCGTGGCCGCGATACCGTCGTTTTGCATTGCCGCCACGCCTTGGCGAATCTCCTCCACTGGCTTCATGACGATTTCCAGTTGCAGTGCCCGATGCCGCGCCAGGCGCGCAAGCTCGGCGCGCCAGCGCATGAGCGCGCGAAAGTTTCCCGGCTGGGCGCCAAACCAGAGTAAGCGCAGTGGCTCCGATTCGTAGCCGCCAAAAAGACGCTTGAGAAAGCCACGGGGTTGCGCCACAAAACGCGGTTCGCGCCGCAGTCCCTCGAGCGGCTCCGGCGCCACGTGGGAGGTCTTGCCGCAATGGTCAATCACCAGTTCTCCAAGGATGGAAGAGGAGGTGACGATTTCATCGGCGAGCCTCAGCATCTGCAGCGCGTATTCGCGCCGTGGATCGGCAAATAGGTTGTCGCTTAGGTCGAATACGATGGCGGTGCCCGATTGCTTTAGGCTTTGCGCTGCTTCGATAAAGCGCTCTGCGCTTTCGTTACGAAGCGCATCGGTGTAAATATAGGCTTTGGTAAATACCGCGATATCGGGTTTGGGATCGAGCATGGGCAGTTTGTCGCCGGGGGCGATCGACACCAAGGTATTGCACACACCGCGTGTGGCGAGTGCTTGCGCCGGCATGCCCATGCGCAGCCGTAATCCGGTTAGGTCGCTGTTGACGCAAAGAAGTAAGTTTTCGCTAACGAAGCTCGTCCCAAAGTCGGCGAACCATGCAACGTGCAAGCCATCCAGATTCATGGAGCATTCTCGGAGATTCGCCGCATCGGAATCGATTCTTGCAATAAGGCACATCGACCCGTCAAATCGCCCATGCCGGGGCGCGCAGTCGTAGCAAGCTTAGGGGAAACCTGAGAAACTATCCATCTCACACCTTCGCAACCTCGCGTTGCAACCCCCGAATTCAAGGAGACCCAATGAACAAACCCGCTGATCTACCGGTACAAGCCGGCGCCAATTTTTATAACGAACACGGCGCCGACGAATGGACCGACGCCGTTGTTGCATCGATGAAATTGGGCGGCGTGGACAATATGTTCTTCGTCTCCGGCACAGAGCTCGCCTATTACCAAGAGGCGATCGTCAAGGCCGAGGTCAAGGGCTGGCCCGCGCCCAAGCTCATTACCATGTTGCATGAGTCAGTCGCGTTGCATGCGGCGATTGGTTCCGCTGCGGTGAGTGGCAAGCCCTCAGTGGCCGCAGCGCACGTCGATGTCGGCACGCTGCATTTTGGCGCGGCGATTCACAGTGCCTGGCGCGCCAACGCGCCGGTGATGTTGACCGCGGGCAATGCGCCACGCGCCTTTCCCGGCTCGATGCCCGGCGCGCGTAATAGCCCGGTGCAGTGGGTGCAGGAGCCGCGCGATCAGGGCGAGATTGTGCGCCAGTACACCAAGGCGGATCACCGTATGGAGTACATGGATAACCCCGGCATGATGATTTCACGTCTATTACAAATGGCGATGGGCGACCCTAAGGGTCCCGTTTATATGACTATGCCTCGCGAGCTTGCCATGCTGCCCTACCCCGGTACGGCGCGTTTTCCCACGCGGTATGAACTCGGCGAATCGCGCCCGGTGGTGCCCTGCCAGGATGATGTGAAAACCATCGCCAAATGGCTGGTGAAAGCGCAGAACCCTTGCATCTATAGCGCGCGCACCGGCGCCGATCCTTCGGCGGTGGCCGAATTGCAGCGCCTGGCCGAGTTGCTTGGCGTGCCGGTGATGGATGCGGGCTCCAGTTATCTCAATATGCCGAATTCCCATCCGCTCTATGGCGTCGGCCCGGCCACCAAGGATGTGGATGTCGCGCTGGTATTGGATTGCGTGCGACCCTGGTCGCCCGATCCCGCCAATTCGCCGCCGGCCGATGCCAAGATTGCCTGGATCGATCCCGATCCCGTGCAGTCGCGCTTCAAGACCATGGAATTCCGCGCCGATCTGTGGATTGCGGCGAATTCCGGCCCTTCGTTGCGCGCTATCCATGAAGCGGCAACCGGCATGCTGGATAAAAGCGACATGAGCCGTATTGAGGAGCGCAAGCAACGTCTGGCAAAGAAAAAGCAGGAGCTCTTCCAGCGTGATGAAGCGCTTGCCTTGGAGTCGGGCAAGAAACAAAAACCTGATACGCGCTGGGTGAGTTATCAGGCCGGGCAGGTGATATCGCCCGATGCCATCGTGTTAAACGATGTCACCTCAGCCTACACCTACGCTCAGGGCTATCTCAAACGCGATATACCTGGTACTTACTTGAAGAGTGGCACTTCCACCGGCGGCTGGGGCTCGGGCGCGGCGTTCGGCGCGAAAATCGCCGCACCGCAGAAGGAAGTGGTGCTGATCAGTGGCGATGGCTTCTATATGTTTGGTGAGCCCATGCCTGCGTTGTGGTCGGCGCGCCAGCACAAGGCGCCGTTCCTGTCGATCGTGGTGGTGAATGCCAGCTACTCAACTGGCACTACTGGCGTGAAAGATATTTATCCCAAGGGCTACGCCACTACGCACAATAAATTCCCCGGTGGTCTATTCGATCCGCCGCCCAATTTCGCCAAGCTTGCCGAGTCGGTGGATTGTTACGGCGAATACGTACACGAGACGGCGGATGTGGGGCCGGCGATGCAGCGCGGCATGAAGCAGGTGCGCGATGGGATTCCCGCAGTGATCGCAGTGCGGGTGCCGAATCTGGTTTGAATTTAAGGAGCAATAAAAAACGCGGCCTTGCGCCGCGTTTTTTATTAGTCCGTCATCGCGGCCGCGTTAAGCATGCCCACCGCGATCGACAACGCGGCCAGAAACACCGCCGATGCCATTTTGCCGTCATTCACATCCGTGGCGAGCCTGGGAAGAATGAGGCGTGTGGCTGCGTAGGCAACCAGTTGCGCCACCAGCGCCACGCAGCTCCAGATCAACATGTCAATGAGGCTGCCACTTTGTTCGACCGCCGTCGCCAATGGAATGCTAAAGCCAATTACCGCGCCGCCCAAGGAAATGGCGGCGGCAGTATTGCCTCCACGTATCAAAGTGATTTCGCGATAAGGCGTAACGGCGGTGTAGATGGCGATGAAAAGCGCCACCACCGCCAGCGAAATAACGAAGTACATAAAGTGCGCGCCAATGGCGACGCTAACGCTCCCTAGCATGGTGTCCATGAAATCTCCTTAGTCGATAGTGCGGCCAGGGGTTGGCTCGACACTGTTGGGTTCAAAAAAATGCGGAATGAAGCGGCTGGAGTTAGTGGTGATCTGTCCTGCGTCTTCGCGAATGCCGATGCCGGCGGGTTGATCGCCAACGATCCATGCGCCGATCACCGGGTAGCGCCCATCGAACTCAGGCAGGGGCGTCCATTGCTGATGCACCAAACCTTCGGCGCCGTAGGGGCCGCTGGTCCAATGGTTCAAGCCTGGTCCTTTGGCGCGGATGTTGGCGCCTTCGCGCGAGTAAAAAGGTTTTGCCACCTGGCGCTCGCTCGCGGGTAACGGCTCGAAGTATGCGGGCAGTAGATTCGGATGGCCGGGATTTAATTCCCACAGGATCGCGAGAATCGCTTTGTTAGAGAGCAACGCCTTCCATGGCGGCTCGATGAAACGTAAGCCCGAATCCATAAGATGCGCGCCGAAGGTTTCGTTGGCCAGCCACTCCCACGGGTAGAGCTTGAACCAGGTGGATACCGGGCGTTCTTCCAAATCAACGAAACTCACGCCGTCCCAGCCTAGGTCCTCCATATACACAAATTCGGTGCGCAAGCCCGCTTGCATCGCCGTATCGCGCAGGTAATCGACGCTGACGCGATCCTCGTCGTTATCCTTGATGCAGGAGAAAAACACGGTAGTGCCCATTGACCATTGAGTAGCCATGTGGCGCCATTGATCGATCAGTTTCTCATGCAGCGAGTTGAATTGATCGGCGCGGCCAGTGTCTTCCAGCCATTGCCATTGCGCCACTGCGGCCTCCAGCACCGAAGTGGGCGTATCGGCGTTGTATTCGAGCAGTTTTGGTGGATGCTCGCCATCGTAAGCAAGATCGAAGCGGCCATAGAGCGTCGGCTCTTTTCTCGCCCAGGATTGTTCAATCAGGGGAATGATGTTGGGTGACACGCGCATATCGCCATAGCGACGCGTTTTGATCACATGCTCCACAGCGGCGAGCGCCAGGCGATGCAACTCGGCCGCGGCGGCTTCGAGCTCGTCGATCTGCGCGGCGCTGAATTGATAACACACGGTTTCATCCCAATAGCCGCCGTCAGCGGAGTGAAAGGAGAAACCCATGGTTTCCATTTTTTTCCGCCAATCCGGCCGGGGCGTGGATGCGAGTCGCTTCACCATTAGCTGCCGGAAGAAAATGACTGGCCCGATGAACCGAATCCACCACGAGAAACACTGTTGCTCGCGCCGCCACTTGCCGCACGTGTACCGCCACCACTGGCGAAATTGCTATGCGATGCGAGCATCGAATTGGCGCCAAGATGTTTGCCGGTCTGTGGGTGGAAGCTTGGCGTATTGGGCGTGCCCGACCAGATTCGCTCGCCCGAGGGCAAATTGATCCAAGATCCAAAGCGCGGGCCGTAGCTGGTGGTGTTGTTGCCAAAATAGTTCGACTCGCAGTTGCGTTCGCCCCATTCGGTGATGCAGGCGGGGCGATTGGCATAGACGAAGCGGTTGGTCGGTATCTCATCCGAACAGCCGGACAACACTACGCTGCCCAGCGCCACCAGTTGCACACGACTTGATCTTCGGCCTTTCATATGGGTGCCCCCTTGCCCTCAATCTTTAGATCATGATTTCCGCGTAAAGCGTTTTGTCATTGCGCTGTTCGGCATCCATCAAACTCGACCAATGTTGATTTCCGATTCGGTTAATCTTGCCAGTATATCGCCCACCGTTGGAACGCCGGCGGCGGGGAATTGACCTTCATAACCAGGCCAAGATTAGTTGGCCATGCGACCTATTCCATGAAAATTTATCCGTCCTTGCTGCGCCCGCTATTGTTCCGTTGTCCGCCCGAGACAACACATGAAGGGGCCCTGGCTGCGTGTCACCTGTTGGGTAAATCCTCCGCGATAGTGTCTGTGGTGAGGAAGTCCTTTTTGTTCGACGATGCGCGTTTGCTTTGCCAAGTCGCTGGCATGGCGTTTTCCAATCCGGTGGGTATTCCGGCGGGCTTCGATAAAGACGCACATGCCGGTTTGATGCTCGAGGCGCTAGGGTTTGGATTTGTCGAGGCGGGCTCGGTATCGCGCGATGTCTCGCCGGGAAACCTTGCCCGACCGCGCTTGTTTCGCGTTCCTGCCGATGAAGGACTGATGGTGTTCTACGGCGTGCCCAGTGAAGGCGCGAGGGTGGTGGCGCAGCGCGCCCTTGTCACACGCCCGGGTGTTCCGTTTGGCATCAGCTTGGTCGAAGCCAACACCGGCAGCATGTCGCCTATCGACGATGTGGTTAAACAATTTACCGATGCGGCGCGTTTGTTGCTGGGGCGTAGCGATTATTTTCAACTCAATCTGAATTGCCCCAACACCACCGGCGGCGAAAGCCCTTTGGATGATCCCGCGAACCTGGCGTTATTGCTACAGGGTTTGCGCGAGGTGGCTCACCTGCCGCCGATTTTTTTGAAGATCACCCCGTACCGAACACCGGCGCAGATCGAGGCGATCCTTCAGGCGATCGATTCGTTCGCTTTCGTCAAGGCCATCGTTCTCAATACCGAGGCGCCTAAGCCCTATGTGGGGCTCAACACCCCAGTAGACAAATTGAAGGCCATGCCCGGCACCTTGTGCGGCCCGGTGAGGCGCAAACCGGTGAACGACGCGGTGAGCGCCTGGTATCGACGCATCGATCACAAGCGTCACGCCATCGTCGCTGCGGGTGGCATCTCCAGTGCTGCGGATGCCTATCGCACCATTCGCCTCGGCGCCTCATTGATCGGCGTGCTCTCGGCTTTGGTGTATCGCGGTCCCGGTGTTGTGCGCGATGTCAAGCGAGGTCTGTGCGAGCTTCTGCAACGCGATGGATTCGCCCGGGTTGGTGAGGCCGTGGGGGTCGATACGCCGCGTGCCTAACCAGGCGTAGGCCGATCAGTCGTAGGTCGTTTTGGGCATTCAATTCGAAATGTCGCTCTGATCCCGGTTAGCTCGATCTACCGTTCGCATCCGAATTAAATTCAATACTTTTACAAGAAAATCCTATGCAGGGTGATCAACAGGGGCTAAAGCTAATCCACCAATGGGATTTTGGCATCCTTGATGAGCTTCGCGTAATGGGCGATATCGGCGCGATATTTGGCGTTGAATTCCTCGGGGGTGGTGCCCGCGGGTTCCGTTCCCCCGGCGAGAATCCGGTCGATGATCTCAGGCGCCTTCAATGACCGTATGGTTTCGTTAGCGATCTTGTTTAGGATTTCACGCGGCGTGCCGCCGGGCGCGAAGAAGCCAGTCCATCCTACATAGTTCACATCGGGGAACCCTGCTTCTGCGGTGGTGGGCAGATCAGGAAAGGCTTTGCTGCGTTTTAAACTGGATACCGCCAGCGCGCGCAACTTTCCAGCCCTCACATGCGGCGCCGCGGTCGCGGGCGGCATGAACTCGAATTGAATTTCGTTGGCAATCATCGCTGGCACGGTTTGCGCGTCGCCCTTGTAAGCAATCAGCGCGAAGTCGATGCCGGTATTGGCCTTGAGCAACTCGCCGATCAAATGCGGCGCCACGCCCACACCGGGGTGTCCGTAATTGAGCTTGCCCGGATTGGCGCGCGCATGCGCAATGAGCTCCTTCATCGAACGCGGCATGGAGGGGTGCGACACCAACAAAAGGTAATTCTCGGTTGCCTGACTGATGGCGGCGAAATCCTTGATCGGATCGAAGGGCAGCTTGCGATATAGGCTCGCTGCAACCGCGTGGCCGGTGGTGGTGACCATGAGCGTGTAGCCGTCTGGCGCCGCCTTGGCGATCACATCTGCGCCGATATTGCCGCCCGCACCGGCGCGGTTTTCCACCACTACCGGTTGACCCCAGGCCTCGGCGAAGCGCTGCGAAAACGCGCGGCCGGTGAAATCCACACCGCCACCTGCGGTGAAGGGCACGATCATGCGGATTGGTTTGACGGGGTAGGACTGCGCCATGGCGCCGGTTGTCGTGACAAGTAATAGCAATGCCAGCGTCCGCGATGCGCGCCGCGCGAGCTTTCTCGTTTGATCCTGAATGACTTTCATATGCGCCTCCCTAATCGATACGATGATTGTACCGTCGCGAAACAAGCTTTCGGTTAACCCATGCTAGAGTTATCGCGCTCACGATGCGATTGGCGTTCGCGTCACATTGAGTGTTCGCTGCCGCGTTTCAATCAACCGAATGGAGGTTCTCATGTCGAATGTTGTCGATGCCATCCCCGAAGCCTTGCGCTCCCGCTATGTCAATATCGAATCCATGCCCTGGGTGCAGATGAGCGAGAGGTCGTTTCGCAAAGTGCTGTTCGACGATCCGGTTTCCGGGCGGCATACCTGGCTCACTCGCCTGTTGCCCGGCGCCAGCATTCCGTTTCACGAGCATCCGGATATCGAACAGACCTACGTGATCGAAGGGCGGTTGGTGGATGACGAAGGCGAATGCACCGCCGGCAATTTCGTGTGGAGACCAAGCGGCAGCCGTCACACCGCGCACGCGCCGGATGGTTGCTTGTTCCTGGCTTTCTTTGGTAAGGCGAGCAAGCGGTTGCCGAAGGAGTAATTTTTAGCGGGTGTAGCTTGCCGTTCGATAACAGAAAAGCGGGCGATGAAAATATTAGGCTTGATTGCTGTAGTGGCGCTTCTCATGCTGCCATCGCTCGTGGTGCACGCCCAATCCGGTGCCGCGAATTACCCCGCCAAACCGGTTCGGGTGATCAATCCCTACGCGGCGGGCGGCCCAGCGGACATCATCGGCCGGCTGCTTGGCGAGCGTCTGCAGGCGAGCCTCGGTCAGGCGTTCATTACCGAGAATCGTCTTGGCGCGGCGGGCAACATTGGCGCGGTGGCCGTGGCGCGTGCCGCTCCTGACGGCTACACGCTGCTTTTGTGCGTGGATTTCACGCTGGGCACCAATCCGGTTTTATATCCGAAAGTTGGATTCGATCCGCTTAAGGATTTTGCGCCGGTCACGCTACTGGCGAAAAGCCAAAGCTTGCTGGTGGTGCACTCGAGCGTGCCGGCAAACACGGCTCAGGAATTAATCGCGCTGGCCAAGCAAAAGCCACTGGTATTTGCCTCCGGGGGAAACGGCACGCCCGGCCATCTATCGGGCGAGCTGTTCAAGCAGGTTACGGGTGTCAACATGACGCACGTGCCCTACTCGGGCAACACCGGCGCGGTGGCTTCGATCATCGCCGGCGAAACGCAGATGTTCATCGCTGCGATATCGACCATGGTGTCGCATGTCAAAAGCGGACGCGTGCGCGCGCTGCTCATCGCCAACGAGAATCGCGCGACGGTTTTGCCGGCCGTACCCACCGCGGCCGAGGCCGGTGTGCCGGGGATTGAAGTTGATACTTGGTTCGGCCTGTTGGCGCCGGCCCGCACGCCGCAGGATTTGATCGACAAGTTGCATCGCGAAGTAGCCAATGCGCTGCGCACCCCGGAGCTGCGCGAGCGTCTGCAGCAAACCGGAGTTGAGCCCTCGGGACTGCCTGGCCCCGAGGTGACGCGCCTGATCGAGCGCGACCTGAAAAAATGGGCGCCGGTGATCGCGCGGGCAGGCATTAAAGTCGATTAGATAATCGTGGTGATGATTTTAGAGTTGTTTTCCATGGTTTCTGGAAAACAAACTTTTTACAACAAACTGATTTTTAAGATATTTTATCGATCACCATCGTTGTTTTCCTCGATCCCGGATAACAAACTGCCTTGCTCGCCCGCTTGTGCGGGCTTGGTATAGGCCATATTGCGCTTGGCGCGGTCCGGCAGGCGTACAAGCAGCCCTTGTTCGCGCCAGGCCGCGAGCATCTTCGAGGCCTTCAGCGTATCCACCCGCGCAATTTCGCACAACTTGGCGTTCTGAATCCAGCCTTCACGGTCGATCCAGTCGCTCACTTCATTCCACACGCTTGGGCGTTCAAGATTCAGCAGCGTCACCGTCACGCTCTCGACCGCGGCCTCGGTGCTTTGGCTGAACTGTGGTGGGTAGAGTTGTGCTGCAGCCATTTCGGCGAACATCATTTTCACGCCCTCGCCGGCGTCGATATTCGGCGGAACCGGAAATTCGCGCAGGTTCTGCGCCACGAGCGCGTTGCGCGCCTTGGAGCCTGCGCGGCCGATGTTGGCCGGCGTGATGTTGCCCGGGAACACCCCGGGGCTTTCAATTTCGATGCGGTCATCGAAAATACGGATAAAAATGTCGCGGTTGAGCCGATAGTCACGGTGTATTACCGCGTTGACAATGGCCTCCTTCACCACGCGCTCCGGATAGACATGCTTGGCCTTGAAGCCACTGCCCGCGAGCGTGAGTCCTTGCGCTAGCTCGTCTAGCACTGTCTTTACTGCTGCATCGATCTGGTCGATCAACGGGCCGCGAATAGTCTTGGGGCTCTTGCGAAGATTGGGAGTGGCTCCAGGCAAAGCCGCCTTGCCGTCGTACACCATCAGCCGAATGTCGGCTCGCGTGTCATGAGCGGCCAGCAGGCTGCCCGGTTCGTCGGCAAACAGTAGTACCGCAGCGCGAGTCGGTTGCACTTTATTGCCCACCCGGTTCGCCAGACCGATGCGCAGCAATTGCTCGACAAACGTCCCGGACTTGAGTCCGCGCGCCCCAACGAAGCGCGTCCACGTATTTGTTTTCAGCAGATCGATCTCTATCGGCACCAGTTCGTTCACCGCGCTGCGCACACCGCGCCGATAATGCAGGTCGGCGATTTCGGCAGCATTCATCTCGCGGTTACTCGCATCCATACGTACCCAGGTGCCATTGCCTGTCACCGTATGCACTTGCTCGCTCTTCTCCACCCGCAGCAGCACCACGTGACCCGGCTTGCCATCGTGCAATGTGCAGGGCATGCGCAGCCAGTGCAGGCGATCGATGGCTGGGGAAAATCGGGCCATCACCTCTCGACGAAGGTCATCAAACGCTTCTGGGTTCTCTTCAATACCGAATAGACGCGATTGCGGTCTTGCTCCGGGCTTTAAATTCTTGCCATCGCCCACGCCAATTACGAGCAGACCACCCTCGGAATTCGCGAAGGCGCAGATCGTTTCGATCATTCGCCCATGCTTGGCGCTTATGCGCTTGAAGTCGAGTGTGCGATTCTCGGGCGCTTCGAGCAGCGTGGCGATGCGGGCGGCGGCTTGGGCGGGGTTGAGATCAATCCTGTCAAAAATTCGCGTCATGTGCCGCCACGTTCGTCCGGTTCATAATTATCGCGCATTCAATACCGGAGAAACGCTTGGCCCGTACAACGATTTCGTCGAACTTGGCTTTGGGCGCCGTCGGCAGACTTCGCAATACACGAGTTTGAACGTGCAATTGCAAGCAAAACATTTATGAATCCAAGGTTTGGCCGCCATTATAGAATAATTAGTATATAGATATTGATATATAAGATATTGCTGCATAAGTGGAAGGCCAGGGGTGGATCGTCGGACGTCGAGCTCCCGCAGCGAAAAATTGAGAGGCGGTTGCAAAGTGTCGATCCGCCCTCGGTGACTAGGCTCGTCCAACATACGGTTCAGATCTTGATTTGCTTCGCGATCACGATCTAACCTCATTCGCTATACGGCTGCTGACGAGATGGAAAAATGATTCCAGGCGATCAGGGAGCGCACATAATAACTTCGCCGAGGCAGGTGGTATTTAAATCCAATTAAACCCAGTAGGCATACCGCCACCCAGGGCGATTTGACCGAACAGCGAGGAACCGGCATCCCAGTTGGTGCCAATGTGCGAGGCGGTGGCGTAGGCATCGCGATAACACTGTTGTATTTCGAAATCATCGAACAAGCCCTGGCCGCCGCTTGCGCGCAATAATTTTTCGATTGCTTGGCTAGCCAGGATGGGCGCGTAGCATTGATCGCGGCGAAAGCGGGCACGCAGCGCCAAGGGGATTTCTCCTTCGGATTTTGCCGCATCCATCATTTCGCGGCAATCGCGTCTCAAGAGCAACTCTGCCGAATCGATCATTGCGGAAGCTTCGGCGACGCGCATTTGCACCGCCGCGTAATCCGCCACTTTGCCGCGCGAGATGCTGGTGCGGGTTTGTAAGTATTCGATATAGCGCTCATACGCGCCCCAGGCTATGCCCACCGCCGGAGAACAAAGGCAGATGGGGAAGTTGGCGAAGGCGGGTAGGCGATACAAGGGGCCGGTATTGACCGCGCGACCCGGGGTGCGCGCATCGCGTGCTTCGATAAAATCAAGTAACCGGTGTTCGGGCACGAACACATTATCGAAGATCACTGTCTTGCTGCCGGTGCCGCGCAGGCCGAATACATGCCAGTTGTCGTCGATTTTGCCTTCGGCCATGGGCACGAGGAATAGTTTCACCACTGGATGGGGTGGCGTGCCGGTCATGCCGGTGACTGCGCCGACGATGATCCATTCGCTGTTCTCGCAGCCCGAGGCAAATCCCCAGGAGCCTGAGAGGCGCAATCCGCCTTTCTCCGGTGTGACCTTGCCCGATGGACGGAATGCTGAGGCCACCAAGGCATTGGGGTCCTTGCCCCACACATCGTTTTGCGCTTCATCGGCGTACATACCCATCATCCATTGATGGATGGAGAGCACCGAAAATACCCAGCCCGCCGAGCCGCAGCCGCGCGCGAGTTGCATCACCGCGCGGGAAAACGTTTCCACGTCGGCCTCGACACCGCCGTAGCGCATTGGCTGCAATAGTTTGAATAGGCCCGCGTCTTTTAGCTCTTGAATGGTTTCATCGGGAACGCGGCGCGCTTTGTTGGTGGCGGAGGAGCGCTCGCGCAGTTTGGGGGTTAATGCCGCGGCGATCGCCAGGATTTCTTCGGTGGTTGATTTCGTGGTGACAGTTGCGTTGCTCACTAATTGTTCTCCATTGATTAATCTTGCCGCCTTCTCCGCCCCGTTTGCGGGTCGCTAGGACGCGGGCGATTATGAAACGGATCGTGCTGGTGCGCATTGCGCGCCGCGCTGGTACGTAGGATGATTGCCGCCCGCAGTGTTTAGTCGAAAGTATCGTTTCATGCCTCATGTTCCCGCTTCCCCAGCGCTTTCGCGGTTTGTGGTTCTCGATCTCACCCGCGTGCGCTCTGGCCCCACTTGCGTGCGCCAGTTGGCTGACTTTGGTGCCGATGTCATCAAGATCGAGCCCACGCCAGGCTCCGACCCGAGCACCGAGATTTTCGGCTCGCGCCACGATTACGAAATGCAAAATTTACATCGCAACAAACGCTCCATGACTTTGAATTTGAAGGAAGCTCGTGGCAAGGAAATCTTCATGAAGCTCGTGACCAAGGCCGATGTGGTGGTGGAGAACTACCGGCCCGATGTGAAGTCGCGCCTCGGGATCGATTACGAATCCTTGAAAAAAGTGAATAAGCGGATCGTGCTCGCCAGTCTCTCTGGCTTTGGCCAGGACGGGCCCTATGTCGAGCGTGGCGGTTTCGACCAGATCGCGCAAGGGATGACCGGCATCATGTCGGTGACTGGTTTTCCCGAGGAAGGTCCGACGCGCGTGGGCGGCGCGATTTGCGATGTGATGATGGGCTATCAATGCGCGTTCGGCATAACCGCGGCATTGCTGGAGCGCGAAGTCTCGGGCGAAGGTCAATGGGTGCAAACGGATCTACTCAATGCCGGTACCTCGCTTATCGATTTTCAAGTGGCGCGCTACTTGTTTAAGGGCGATGTGGCGAAACAAGGCGGTAACGATCATCCCAGCACCATGCCGGTATCCAGTTATAAAACGAGCGATGGCCATATCAATATCGCTGCCTCCGGAGATGCCATATGGAAGCGGCTGTGCAAGGTGTTGGGAAAGGACCAATGGCTCACGAACCCGGATTACGCCACCGACCCATTGCGGGTGAAGAATCGCAAGGCACTTAATGCAGATTTGAACGCGGTGCTTTCGTCAAAGTCATCGGCTGCGTGGATCGACGCGTTGAACGACGCCTCGGTTCCCTGCGGGCCGATATACAACATTGATCAGGTGTTCGACGATCCGCAGGTGAAACACCTGGGGATCGCCGCCAGCGTAAAACATCCAGTGCTTGGCCAGATACGCATGCAAAATCAGCCGGTGAAACTTTCGCGCACGCCTGGCCGCGTGGCGGTGCCCACGCCGGAGCTTGGGGAGCACACCGGTGAAATACTGGGCGCGATGGGCTATTCGACGGCGGATATCGAGAGTTTGCGGGGAGCGAAGGTCATCTGATTCTTTCTTGAGGAGGCAATTATGCGTATCGCGCGGGCATTGGCTTGGGGACTCACAGGGTATTTCGCGCTCGTAGCGGGCGGTGTGCTACATGCTCAGTCGTATCCGGCAAAACCTATCAAGGTGATTGTTCCTTTTGCGCCGGGCACAGGCCCCGAGCAGGCGGTGCGCCACATGCAGGAGCGCTTCATTAAGGCTATCGGCCAGCCATTGGTGATCGAGAATAAGGGCGGGGCCGGTGGCAACATCGGCACCGATGCGCTCGCCAAATCGGCGCCCGACGGCTACACCATTGGGCTCATCGCCATCAACATGCTGGTGATCAATCCGCATCTCTACAAGGACATGCCCTACGACCCGATCCGCGATTTCGAACCCATCATGCACCTCACCAGCACCAATCACGTGCTGGCGGTGCATGCTTCGGTGCCGGCTAGTAATCTCAAGGAGTTCGTCGCCTGGGTGAAGACCAATCCGGGCAAGGTGAATATTTCCACCAATGGCGCCGGTACCACGCCGCATCTGTTGGGTGTGTTGCTCAACCAGAATACCGGCATTGATCTATTGCCGGTGCATTACAAAGGTGGCGGCGAGGCGGTGAAAGATCTGGTGGGCGGTCACGTGCAGGCCATGTTCGGCTCGCCGTTTCAGGTGCATGCTTTCGTGCAGGCCGGGCGCGTCAAGGTGCTGGGCACCACACGCGCCAAACGCATCGACCTATTTCCCGACATGCCGACGTTCGCCGAACTGGGTTATCCGGGCATGACTGCCGATGCCTGGACGGCCTACATGGCGCCGGCGAAAACCCCCGGCGAAATCATTCAACGTCTGTACGCGGAGTTCAACCGCATCATCACCACGCCCGAAGTGGTGACGTCGTTCGAGAAAGAGGCCTACACCTTGATCGGCAGCACGCCGGCGGCGACCGCGCAGATGATCCGTACCGAGTTGAAGCGTTGGGAAAGCGTGGTGAAGGCCTCGGGGTGGAAGTTGCAGTAAAAAGTGAATAGACGCTGATCGTTTGCCAATGGTCAGCGCCAGCCGGTTTATGTCATCCGCGCGGCGGACATTTCACTCGAACAATAATTGTGGAGTCAATCTTGAAACAGAATCGAAAATCGATATGTGAGGCAGTGTCGCGATTGATCGGCGCTGCGGCCTTTTTTCTCTTAGCGCCCATAGCGCAGTCGCAGTCCTATCCCGCTAAGCCCATTCGTGTGCACGTCACCTGTCCCGCGGCCTGCCTGCCCGATTTGCTGGCGCGCGCCATCGGCGCGCAATTGCAGGAGTCCTGGGGACAACCCATCGTCGTCGATAACCGCGCCGGCGCGAACGGCAATATTTCTATGGAAGCGTGCACCAAATCGCCCGGCGACGGTTATTCGATTTGCGTGCCTGCCGGTGTGATTATGTCAATCAATCCGTTCGCCTATGACAAGCTGCCCTTCGATCCGCTTGAATTGGTGCCGATCATTCTTTTGGGGAATCTGGATCAAGCGATTGCGGTACATGCCGCGGTGCCGGCGCGCAATATGAAGGAGTTGGTTTCTCTTGCACGCGCCAAACCGGGTGGCATTACCTGGGCGTCACTTGGTGTGGGGAGCACGGCGCACTTGTATCTCGAGTGGCTGCGGGTGAAGACCGGCGCCGATATGGTGCATGTGCCCTACAAGGGCTCACCCCAAGCGATGCAGGCCATCACCGTGGGCGAGGTGCAGGCGTTGGCGTTGACCCCTGGCGTATTCGCGCCACAGGTAGCGGCGGGCAAACTGCGCGTCATCGCGGTGATTACCGGATCGAAACGTCTTGCCTCGATGCCCGATGTGCCAACACTTTCCGAGCAAGGGTTCGATTTGGATTTCCGCAATTGGATGTCATTTTATGGCCCTAAGGGCACGCCAGTGGAGGTGGTACGTAAATGGAATGGCGAGGTCAACAAATTATTGGCCAACAAAGCTTTCACCGATAAACACTTCATTCCGCTCTCGGTCACCCCGGCCGGTGGCACCCCCGAGGATATGGCGGCGCTGGCGAAATCCAGCCGCGCGGCGGGGGAGGAGCTGGTGCGTATATCGAAATTAAGATTCGAATAGTTCGCCAATCGTTTATTGTCCTTATAGCGAACAATATCGCGGCAACGATGAACATGAAGCCAAGGTATCCTGCCCGCATTCATCATCGAGTTTGACGCCATGGTTGCCGTCGCGACAGCAGTTCCCAGAGATCGACAGCGTGCGCTAGGCCAGTTCCTCACCGCCGCGCCGCTGGCCGAATTTATGGCGGCAATGTTTGAACCGTTACCCAGCATCGTACGACTATTGGACGCGGGCGCCGGCGCGGGGGCGTTGACCTCCGCGTTCGTGTCTCGATTGTGTGAGGGCATCGATGGCGTTCGAGCGGTCGAAGTAACTTTGTATGAGCTTGATCCACTGATACTTCGAGCCCTTGATGAGACCATGCGGGAATGCGAGCGACGTTGCGCCGTGGCGGGCATTCGTTTCACATTTACCGTGCATACATCTAGTTTCGTCGAAGACGTCTCGAAGCGCCTTCGAGGTGGACTGTTCGAAACGTCGCCGCCTCAATTCGATGCCGCGATTGTCAATCCCCCTTACCGGAAGATCGGCACCGATTCGGTTGAGCGGCGCGCACTGCATTCCATTGGCGTGGAGACCAGCAATCTATACACGGGATTCATTGCCCTAATTCATCGGTTGTTAGTTCCTGGTGGGCAGATCGTCGCGATAACGCCACGAAGCTTTTGCAATGGCCCTTACTTTCGAACATTCCGCGAAGACTTTTTGAGCGAGGTCGAATTGCGTCGCATACATGTTTTTGAGTCTCGACACGCCGCGTTCCAGGATGACAATGTCTTGCAGGAGAACATTATTTTCCATGGAGTAAAGGGAACGACGCCGCCAGCCGAAATGACTATTTCCAGCAGCAGTGGCAAGCATGGGGATGCGGTCTCCGAGATGGTTATTCCTTTTGACCAAGTGGTGCATCCGCGCGACGCGGAAAGGTTTATTCATATTCCATCTGGAGCGAGTCACGCGGCGGTTAAACGGACCATGGATGGCCTGCATTCAAGTCTCGCGGCGTTAGGCTTGACGGTTTCCACTGGGCGAGTGGTGGACTTTCGGCTAAAAGAGGACATTCGCAAAGATCCCGAACCGGGTACGGTACCGTTGATCTATTCGTGCCATTTCAATGGCAATTCGATTTGCTGGCCGAAAACGGACGCGCGCAAACCCAATGCCATTGTGGATAATTCCCGGACGCGACCCTGGCTGGTGCCCAAAGGCATGTACGTGCTCACCAAACGTTTTACTTCCAAGGAGGAGCCGCGCCGGTTGGTGGCCTGCCTGCTGGATCCAGATCACATCGATGCCGAGTGGATCGGATTAGAGAACCACTTGAATTATTTTCATTCGAATGGTCAAGGTCTGGAACCTATTCTCGCCATGGGACTGTATGCCTACCTAAATTCCACCGTGGTCGACCAATATTTCCGGCGCTTTAGCGGCCATACGCAAGTCAACGCGACCGACCTTCGGAGCGTGCCCTATCCAGAATTGGGAACGCTGCGCGCGATTGGCAGCTATATGCCAAATTTCAACATTTCCCAGGACGCTATAGACGAGCTCGTTGGCGGCCATCTTCATGCCAGTCGATAGGCCCGCGCGAAAAACCGCTGGCAAAAAGCGGCGGCTGGCCGAGGCCGTTGAAATTCTTGGGTGCCTTAAATTTGGTCCAAAGCAACGAAACGAAACTGCGGCCTACACATTATTGGCGTTGCTCGACCTTCCGCCGAGCGCGCCTTGGTTGAATGCGCGTGCGCCCCTACGCGGTATCACGCCCATCATTGAATTCATCGCGGGCTTCTATGGCGTTCGCTATGCCCCCAATACGCGCGAGACCATTCGAGATGACGCGGTTAAATATTTCGTCGGAGAAGGGCTATTACTTCGCAATCCAGACAACCCGGCACGGCCGACAAATAGCGGTAATACGGTTTATCAGATTGAGGCATCCGCGCTCGCGCTTCTGCGAGCGTTTGGCACGGCAAAATGGTCGCCGGCATTGCAAAAATACCTTGCTAGCCGGGAGAATTTGAAACATGAAATCGCGAGGAACCGAAATTTGGTGCGAGTACCGGTAAGGTTTCACGATGGCTCGCAAGTTTCTCTTTCTCCGGGCGGTCAAAATCCGCTTATCAAAGCGATTATCGAAAAGTTCTGTCCGGCCTTCGCCCCAGATGGCATGCTTATCTATGTCGGTGACACGGAAAACAAGTCGGATCACCTCGACGCCGCTAGTCTTGCTGCATTGGGTGTTTCCTTGGATTCTGCCGCCAAGATGCCCGATGTAGTTATTCACTACACGGCGAAAAACTGGCTACTGCTCATCGAGGCGGTTACCAGCACCGGTCCAGTGGACGGCAAGCGCCGCAAGGAACTCAAGGACCTATTCGCAGGTTGCAAGGCTGGGCTCGTGTTTGTCACCGCGTTCGAGAATCGACGCGCTATGCAATCTTTCCTGTCCCAATTAGCCTGGGAGTCGGAAGTATGGATTGCCGAAGATCCAGACCACATGATTCATTTCAACGGCGAACGGTTCTTGGGGCCCTATCCGGATGTGTCGCCGCCGGTCAAATAGTGAAATTGGGACGTTAGTATTCCAAGTTTGAAATCAAATACAACTGAAAGCTCTCATCAGTAAAGAACACTTGCGATATTTTCATTGAAAATATTCTCGGGTCATTTTGCGTGAATTAACCACGTTCCGATTCGTTTTCTTCCCGCAACTCGCTAATCGCACGTCTGAGATCCGCCGCCGCTTCATCCAATTCCTTTATCGCCTTGCGGATGTCGTGGATGTGTTCGCCGGAATGACGCTTGGCGTTTTCCAGGTTAAGGCGCGCATCGTCGATGGCGATGAGCGCTTTTTTCATATTCGCTTTTGCGGCCAATTTGGCTTTCCGTGAGTGTGAATTGTTCGATGTTGGATTCGATTAGGCATCGAATCGATAAACGTAGGCGCGCATTTTAAAACACGGCGCGTTGCGGGACGGAGTGATTAGCCGTGCGATTGGCGGCGTGGATGGCGCATGTGCAGGCGTATTTTCTGGCGTAGCATACTGAGAGGTGTTAGGGCGTTTTCGCCGGCGTGAGATGGTTCGATTGGTTCAATAGGAGAAATCAAGATGAAAAGGTTTTTGGGCAAAATTCTTGGTATTGCCGCGGTATTTGCCGTGTCATCGTCTGGATTCGCCATCGCGCAACAATGGCCCGCCAAACCGGTGCGCGTGATCGTTAATGTCGCGCCGGGAGGCGTGGCCGATGTCACCATGCGCCTCTTGGGCGCGCGGCTCACCGAAACCATGGGGCAGGGGTTTTTGGTGGAAAACCGCGCTGGTGGCGACGGCTACATCGGGTTCGAAGCGGTGTCGCGCGCCGAGCCGGATGGCTACACGCTGTGTTATTCGCCGGGCAGCAGCATGATGATGGCGCCCTACCTAGTGAACAGGCCGGATCTTGACCCGACAAAGGTGCTCACCGCGATTGTCCCCACCGGTAAGGTTTCGCTGTACATCATGGTCAATGCCAATTCGCCAACCAATAATTTTGCCGCGCTGATGGCGAACATTCGCGCCAATCCGGGCAAAGTGAGCTATGGCACGCCGGGCAACGGCACCTCGCCGCATATCGCGGTGGAAGTGTTTAGTCGTGAGGCGAATGTGAAGCTCAATCACATTCCCTACAAAGGCGCTGGACCAGCGTTACAAGATTTGTTGGGTGGGCAGATCGATATGACATTCGATCCAGGTGTCGGATTACCGGCCGCCAAATCTGGCAAGCTGCGATTGCTTGCTGTGGCGGGTTCCAAGCGTCACGCGGATTTTCCCGACGCGCCGACGCTGGATGAAAACGGTATTCGCGGCGTGGATGGTGGTCCGCATTTTGGCTTCTATGCGCCGGCGGCCACGCCGCGCCTGATCGTCAATCGCCTCAATCAGGAGGTGAATAAAATCATCCAGGAAGCGGCGCTTCGGGATCGTTTCAACGCGCTGGCGGTGGATATCGCCGAGCCCATGACACCCGAGGCGTTTGCCGCTTACGTGCGTGCGCAAAGCGATCGCTATGCAAAACTTTTGCCGCAGTTGGGCATCAAACTTTAGGAGACGCTTGTGATAACACGCTCAATATTGGGAAGACAAGGAAATTTGGGAAGGCATGAGATCGGTACGCGTCGCTACGCGGCGTTAACTGTTGCCGCGGTGGCGCATATGGCATTGGCGCAGTTCGCATTGACACATTTGGCCATGGCACAAACCTATCCCGCCAAACCGGTGCGCGTGATCGTGCCATTGGCCGCCGGCGGCAGCACTGACAACAATGGCCGCTTGATGGCGGAAAAACTCGGGCAGGCGCTGGGGCAGTCCTTCTTTGTCGAAAACCGCGTTGGCGCCAGCACCGATATCGGCATTGGCACCTTGGCGCGCTCAGCGCCTGACGGTTACACCATTGGTGTGGTGCCATTGGGTTCGGTAGCCACGGGAATTCTTTTGCGCAAGCTGCCCTACGACCCCTACAAGGACATCACGCCCATTGGCGGGATCAGCAAGGGCGCGCTGGTGATCGTGGTGTCGGGCTCGAGCTCCTACCAGACCCTCGCCGATCTCATCGCCACTGCCAAGGCCAAGCCTGGTTTCATCAGCTTCGGTTCAATTGGCATAGGCAGCAGCCATCACCTCGCGGGCGAGTTGCTTAAACAAATGACCGGCACCGATATGCTGCATGTGCCCTTCAAGGGCGCGAGTGAGTCGAACCTCGCGGTGCTTGCCAACCAGATCGAATCGTCGATCTCGGGAAGTTCCAGCATCGCCTCGCAAGTGCGTGCCGGCAAGCTGCGCACGCTGGCCGTTACCAATGGCGAGCGTGTGCCGCCGTTGCCGGGCGTACCGTCGGTGGCCGAGTATGTGCCGGGTTATTCGGCGGGGGCGGGGACCTTGTCTTTGTTCGCGCCGGGAGGAACGCCGGTGCCGATCATCATGCGCCTCAACACCGAAATGCGCGCCGCCTTGAAGCAGCCCGAAGTAATCAAGCGCCTTGCCGACGCCGGCGAGCATCCTTCCCCTAGCACGCCCGAGGAGTTGGCGGCCGAGCTTCGAGTCGATATCGAAAAATATACCAATCTGGTGAGGACATCCGGGGTGAAGCTCAACTAAGCGTGGCGAAGGCGCGAATGCCAGTCCATGTTTATCCCATTTCGATATGAATTATTGCCGATAGGCCTCAGCCAATATCACTTCCTTCCTTATTGTTTTTTGAATTAACTCACCATGCTTGAGCTGTATAACTTTCCCATGTCCACCTGCAGCCAGAAGGTGCGCATCGTGCTCGCCGAAAAAGGTTTGGCCTACCAGGATCACCGCATCGAATCAGGCGATCATTTGAAACCCGAGTACTTAAAACTCAATCCCAACGGTGTAGT
>JBJXEY010000005.1:0-7376 GCA_046153355.1 Burkholderiales bacterium | reverse complement strand
AGACAGTGGCGAATCGGCCCGCCCCGGCCCGCCTTCGCCGGTTGCCGAAGATCTCGCGCCAATGGTTCGCCGACAGCTGGATTTCATCGAAAATCCCACGCTCGTTTGGCGTGGCGATATTTGGCCTGGTCAAAACGCGAGTCTGGAAATTCGCCCTGAACCGGCGCCCGTGCGAGGCGCCGCGAGCGAACCCGAGGCCTGGACTACGCTCTTACGCCTCAAGCTTGCGCACTTGGGCGACATTGAGGCGCGCATAAATTTGCGCGATCAGGGATTAAACCAACAGACTGCGGGAATATCACTCATCGGCAAGGATTCAAGCACGGCGCAAATCATGGCAGCGGCGCGCGCCGATCTGGAGAGCGCGCTCGTCGCACAGGGGGTGCGCATGGATAACTTTTCCGTAACCACTCATGAATAGCGCCGGGAAACACTCTCCCCGGCAGTTCCCCAACGCCGTGGCGCTCGCCTACCGCCAGGGGGATGCCGCGCCACGCGTGGTCGCCAAGGGAGCAGGATTAATCGCGCAGGAAATCATTCGCCGCGCACGCGACGCGGGGGTCTACGTGCATGAATCGAGCGAGCTGGTATCGATGTTAATGGGCATCGACCTGGATCGGCATATTCCTCCGGCGCTGTATATCGTGGTGGCCGAATTGCTCGCGTGGTTGTACCGAACCGAAACCGCGGCAGGGCCAACCCACTTGGATTGAAGGAGGCGAAGTCATGCAAAAGCCACTGTCAGCGAAACCCGAAATCGAATCTCTCGATTTGGAGAAATTTCAGGTCTATTCGCGCATCGAAATGCTCTCGGTGTTGCGTGCAATTCAAACGCAACGCGTGCTGATGACACTGTATTTCAATCATGGCGACGAATTCGTCTTGACTACGTTGCTCGCGATCAATCCCGATTACGAGGAGATGGTGTTCGACGCGGGCCCTGATCGCCAACTGAACGACCGGTTGACGAAATCGCGGCGCATCGTCGGCGTGGCGTTCGTTGACAACGTCAAGGTTCAGTTCAACGCTTCGAGCGCGGAAAAAATATCCTACCAAGGCACGGACGCGTTTCGACTGCGACTGCCCGATTCAGTGCTGCGGTTGCAGCGGCGCAATTATTTCCGTATACCCACGCCGATTGCCAAGCCCTTGCCGTGCAGTGTTTCGCTTCCAGCGAACGCCGAACAAGGCCTGGCGGAAAAAACCGTCGATCTGATGGTGCTCGAATTGGGATGCGGGGGGCTTGGCGTCGCCGTGGTGCCCGAGCAAATGAGGGTTGACACTGGCACCCGTTTGGAGAAATTTTCGCTGGTCCTACCCAACGAGGGAACCGTGCAGTGCGCGATCGTGGTGCGCCACATCTCCGATGCAAGTAAGGGCAATGTACGTCGCCATCGCTTGGGTTGCCAATTCGTCGATATGTCCGCGCCCATGGCGGGCTTGGTGCAACGCTACATCAACAAGGCGGATCGAGAACGCCGCATGAGATAAATAGTAGTGGCGCGAAGAGGCGCCAAACGCGGCGCATGCGCCAATGCCCCAAACGCCTCGCGTGCGCTAGATTTGCATATTCATAATGTCGTGATAGGCCGACACCATGCGATTGCGCACCTGCACCAGCGACTGAAAGGAAATGTTCGCCGTCTGCATCGAAAGCATGGTTTCCTCAAGGCTCGCCGCCGGATCGCCCAACTGGTAGCGTTGTTGAAGCAAGTCCGCGCGCTGTTGCTCGGTGCTCACCTTGTTCAAGGTGCTATCCAGAATTTTTCCGAAATCCGCCTTGCCCTCCAAGGCGGTCTTGCCAGCGGCCGAGGCGCTCGACGTTCCCGCGGCAATTGGCGCAAGCGACGCATATAGATTGCTCAATTCCACTCGGTTCATGCTGGTCTCCTCGAATGACAGGAGCACGATGTTAGGCGAGAACTCGCGGCGCCTTGCCGTGAATTGGGCGGCAAACGTGCGGTTGTTTTGGCTTTTGGCAAACAGTGCATTGCGGATAATTCCCGGCGAGGTTGCGATTTCGCGGATCGCACGGGCAAACGGAATCCTCGAATGCCAATGCTAGCGAAAAGACCCTATCAAATCGAATGTTTAAGAAATATGGCATCCAATAACGCGAATCTGCTCAGTGCTTTCACCCAGTTGCCGATCCGGGAAAAATTGGGCCTGTTAACCGGGTTCGCCGCGCTGGCCGCGATCGGCGCGGCGAGTTGGATGTGGAGTAGCTCCCCCGAATACCGGGTGCTCTACAGCAATCTGTCGGATCGCGATGGCGGCGCCGTAATCGCCTCGTTGAACCAGATGAATATTCCTTATAAATTTTCCGAGACCGGCGGGGCAATAATGGTCCCCAGCGCGCAGGTTCACGATGCGCGCCTGCGTGTCGCTTCCCTGGGTCTTCCCAAAGGGTCTTTGGTGGGTTTCGAGTCCATGGACTCGCAAAAATTCGGCCTCACCCAGTTTCAGGAACAAATCAATTATCAACGCGCCTTGGAGGGGGAGCTGTCACGATCGATTCAATCTCTGGCTGCGGTGCAGGGCGCGCGCGTGCACTTGGCTATTCCCAAACCTTCGGTATTTTTGCGCGAACAGAACAAACCTACCGCCTCGGTATTGCTAAGTCTCCATTCGGGCAAAACCCTGGAGCGCTCCCAGGTTGCCGGCATCGTGCACCTGATTTCGAGCAGCGTTCCGGAACTCAGCCCCAAGGGGGTGAGCGTGCTCGATCAGGCGGGCAATCTGCTGAGCGCGCGCAATGATTCGGGCCTTGATCTCGACCCTGCGCAGTTAGCCTTCGTGCAACAAATCGAGCTTAACCACGCGCGAAGAATTCAGGAGATTCTCGAACCAGTGGTGGGACGCGGCAATGTTCATGCGCAGGTCACCGCCGATGTCGATTTCTCGCTGTCGGAGTCGACTGCGGAAACCTACCGCCCCAATCAAGCGAGCGACGCAGCGACGGTGCGCAATCAGCAGATCAACGAGTCAGGCAACGGCGCGACACCCATCGCGCAAGGCGTACCTGGCGCGGCATCCAATCAACCTGGCACGCCCATCGCGGGCGCGTCGTCCCTCACATCCGCCGCGGCTGCGATGCGCAAGGAGTCCAATATCCAATACGAAGTGGACCGCACCGTGCGGCATGTGCGGCAACCCGTCGGCTCGGTGAAACGACTCTCGGCGGCAGTGGTCATCAACCACAGAAAGAGCCTCGATGCGGAAGGCAAGTCGAGCTTCACTGCTTTATCGCCGGATGAAATGACGCAACTCACCGCGCTTGCCAAGGAAGCCATGGGCTTCAATACCAACCGTGGCGATTCGGTGAACGTTGCCAATACCGCGTTCAATAACGAAGAACGTGAAGCGCTCCCGGAGATCCCCTTGTGGCAGCAGCCGGAAAATATTTCGCTTGCCAAGGAAATCGGCAAGAGTCTGGCGATCGCGGGGCTCATTCTTTATTTGCTGTTTGGCGTGGTAAAGCCTTTTTTTCGCCAGCTCAATGATTCGCTGGCGACACCTCCAGCAGAAACATTGATCGAGGCGTTGCCCGCGCCCAGTGGCGCGCAAGCAGACGGGCTGCAAAACCCATTGGATACGGCACGTGCCCTGGCGAAACAGGACCCGAAAATTGTCGCCAGCGTAGTGCGTAACTGGGTAGCCAAGGAATGAATAGCGCCGCACCAGATGGCCTGACAAGTAGCGCGATATTGCTTTTGTCGATAGGCGAGGATCAAGCCGCCGAGGTCTTTAAGCACCTATCGCCAAAGGAAGTGCAGAAGCTCGGCCAAGCCATGGCACGGTTGGAAAATGTCACGCGCGAACAAGTCGACGCCGTGATCGAGAACTTCACCAGCGAAGCTGGTCAACAGGTATCGCTATCGGCCAACTCAGACGAGTATGTGCGAAACGTGATTTCCCGCGCGCTGGGCGATGAAAAAGCCAACTTACTCATCGACCGCATTGTGCAGGTTCGAGACACCACCGGCATCCAGGGCTTGAAGTGGATGGATGCCGCGACAGTGGCCGAACTCATCCAGAACGAACACCCGCAGATTATCGCCTCCATACTGGTGCATCTGGACGCCGATCAAGCTGCGGGAATTGTCAAAATTTTTTCCGAGCGGCTGCGCACTGAGGTTATGTTGCGTATCGCCACCCTGGATGGGATTCAACCCGCGGCATTGCGCGAATTAAACGACGTACTGGCGAAACTGCTCTCGGGCAGCGAAAACCTGAAAAAATCGGCATTGGGCGGCGTGCGGGCCGCTGCGGACATTCTCAATTTTGTCGGCGCTTCCCTGGAAACCGCGACAGTCGAGGCGATTCGCACCCAAGACGCGGATTTGGCGCAAAAAATACTCGATGAAATGTTCGTCTTTGACAATCTCTTAGACCTGGACGACCGCGGCATTCAGATGATTCTGCGTGAG
Source organism: Burkholderiales bacterium (assembly GCA_046153355.1). GTDB lineage: Bacteria > Pseudomonadota > Gammaproteobacteria > Burkholderiales > SG8-39 > 2-02-FULL-62-17. The sequence goes on along the minus strand of JBJXEY010000005.1, from coordinate 2,946 downwards.
GTGCAATCCGAATCGCTGATCGTCGCGCTAAAGGGTAGCGCCGAACCGATGCGGGAAAAAATATTCAAAAACATGTCCTCGCGCGCCGCCGAAATGCTGCGCGAGGATTTGGAATCGAAGGGTCCGGTTCGCATCTCCGAAGTCGAGGCGGAGCAGAAGGAAATCCTCAAAGTTGCACGGCGCCTGGCGGAGGAAGGCCAAATCGTGCTGGGCGGCGGCGGCGGGGACGACGGCTTTGTTTAGCCCCATATTGACCACGGAACAGGCCGGCAGTGCGCGCCGTTGGGAGCCGCTTGCTTTTGCCGATGGCAAAGAGGAGCGCGAAAACTCCGACGCCGCGCGAATCGCCGAGGTTTTCGAGCAGGGTCGGCGTGCGGGCGCGGCGAGCAGCGGACAAATGGCTGTGGCGCAGGCGCGCCAATTGGCGGCATTGCTAGACTCCATCGGCAGCGAGCTTAAAAACCTGGGCGACAAGATCGCGCGCGACACCCTCGATCTAGCGATCTGTATTGCTCGCCAAATCGTGCGCCGCGAATTGTTGGCGCATCCCGAGAGCGTACTGAAAGTGGTCGAGGAAGCCATGACGGGTCTTCCCCAGGAAACACAACACGCGCAGATATTCTTAAATCCCGAGGATGCCAAACGGGTGGAACTGGCCTTGTCCGGGGAACTCGAGCGCATGCATTGGCGCATCGTAGAGGACCCGCGCGTCGAGGCCGGCGGATGCCGGATCAGCGCCACCTGTGGCGATGTCGATGCCACATTGAGTACCCGCTGGGCAGCCGCCCTCGCGGTGTTGGGAGCGGAACCTGGCAATGACGACGCACACTGAATTGCTGGTGGGCCCCTTGCGCCAATATCTTGCGCGCTGCGAAGAACACGTGCGCGCCGCTGCCGCGCACAAGATTCGCGGCAGGCTGGTGCGTGTCGCCGGCCTGGTCATGGAGGCAACCGGTCTTTCGCTCCCCGTGGGCAGCACTTGCCTGGTGATTCAAGAGGGTGGACAGCAGGCCGAAGCCGATGTGGTGGGATTTTCCGGCGAACGATTATTTCTCATGCCTTCGTCGGATATCCGCGGCCTGCGACCCGGCGCGCTGGTGATGCCCTTGGAAGCAACCAGCCTGGCGCCGCGCTTTGGCGACAATAGCCATCCCTGGCGGCGCGCAGAAGACCGCACCCGGCGCCTGCCCGTCGGCCCGGCGCTACTTGGCCGCGTGATTGATGGCGCAGGCAGTCCACTGGATCAATTGGGCGCGATTCGATTCGAGCAAACCATTCCGCTATCGAGCCGCCCCGTCAACCCGATTGATCGCGAACCCATCGAACAGGTGCTCGATGTGGGCGTGCGCCCGATCAACGCGCTGCTTACCGTCGGACGCGGTCAGCGCATGGGCCTATTCGCCGGCAGTGGCGTAGGTAAGAGCGTGCTCCTGGGCATGATGGCCAGATATACCAGTGCAGAGATAATTGTTGTTGGTTTAATCGGCGAGCGTGGCCGCGAGGTAAAGGAATTCATTGAGCAGATTCTGGGCAAAAGCGGCTTGGCACGCTCGGTGGTGATCGCGGCGCCGGCCGACACCCCGCCTCTCATGCGTCTGCAAGGCGCGATTTATGCCGCGGCGGTGGCCGAGTATTTTCGTGATGCCGGCAAACACGTGCTGTTGATCATGGATTCGTTGACGCGTTTTGCCATGGCGCAGCGCGAAATTGCTCTGGCCATTGGCGAGCCACCTGCCACCAAGGGTTATCCGCCCTCGGTATTCGCCAGATTGCCGCAACTGGTCGAGCGTGCAGGCAATGGCGTGGCGGGGCGCGGCTCAATCACCGCCTTCTATACGGTGCTAACCGAAGGCGACGACCAACAGGACCCGATCGCCGACGCGGCGCGCGCCATACTCGATGGTCATATCGTTCTCTCGCGCGATCTGGCCGAACAAGGGCACTACCCCGCCATCGATGTGGAGCAATCCATCAGCCGGGTGATGCATTCGATCTCCTCGCCCGAGCATTTGCGCGCCGCGCGACGTATGAAGCAGCTTTATTCGCGCATGCAAAAGGCGCGCGATTTGATTTCGGTGGGCGCCTATGTGGCCGGGGGCGATCCGGTGCTGGATCAGGCCATCGCGCTACGCCCGCGCATGGACGTCCTCCTACAACAAGATCTGGGCGAAAAAGCCGATTTCGCATCGAGCCGCGCCGCGTTATTGGATTTGCTCGCGGCGGATCAGACAAGCACCACCTGATAAGACCTCCAATGATCATTTCATTCACCCATCCAAGCTTGGCCGACGTGGCCAAGGTTTTCCCCCTAGCTACCCGGATGCTTCCCCTCGCCCGCCGTTTTTCGGAGAACAAACATGGCTGCCAATGATTCGCTTTTGCATCTGATCGAGATCGCGCGCAATGCATGCGATAACGCGGCGCGAGATCTGGCCGAACGCCAACGCCTGGTGGACGCCGCGCAGGCCAAACGCGAGCTACTCGCCGGATATTGGTCTGAATATCAACAGCGGCAACGATCTATCTACCAAGTCGACGCGACCAGCATGACCAATTTTTACCAATTCGTCGCCAAACTCAAATCCAGCATCGAGCGGCACGAAGCGGATTCGCGAGTTTTGCTGGAACGAAGAAATCAGGCACGCGATGTCTGGGAGGGCTCGCAACGGCAGTTGAAGTCGCTGCAAAAGCTATGCGGACGGCGCCTTGCCCAAGCCAACCAGGCGACGGAACGCACCCAACAAAAGTTTCAAGATGAATTGAGCTCGCAGCGCATTTACCGCGACGCCGCGCGCGTCGCCTAAGCGGTACGCGCATACCCCCAAAGCTGCTCCGCGTACCTCATCCAAGCCAAGCCGCCATGTTTATTTAAAAACTGTCCGGAGAAAAAATGAGCCTCTCAGTGTCAATGAGCGTTGCATCGCCCCCCACCAGCATGTCCGATTC
>JBJXEY010000551.1:0-12235 GCA_046153355.1 Burkholderiales bacterium | reverse complement strand
GCGTTGGCGCGCAAATTCTGCAAGGCCGAGGCCGGGCCTAAGTCGTCGTCAGGGGGCGGCTGGCGCATTTGGGAACATGTCATCGCGGTACGTTTGGGCGACGAACCAATCAACCTTTCGCATTTCGAAGCGTCGATGGACAACTATTTCGTTCCCGCCGATTTGTGGAAGGGTCTCTTGCGAGCGTGGCTGGGCGCGGATTTTTTCCATGGCAGCACCTCGGCACGGCGGCCTAGCGCAACGGAAGACGCGCGTCGCAAGGAGGAAATCCAACGTATCGAAGCCCACTTGAGGATTTTGGGGTTTGAGTGGTTGATTGGCCAATTGCACGCGGCGGAGAAGGTCTACAACGGTGGTGAGCCGCCAGCGTTTTTTTTCATCCAAGGCGCGCAAGAGGCGTGGCGCGGGGTGCTGGCTTCTTTGCAGGCGCTTGCTGGTGCGGCGCGCGAAGCCGACGCAGGCGAAGCCTCGCGCATCCTATGGATGATCGCCATGGATAAAAAAGGTGGCATCGAGTCGATTGTCCCCATGGAACAAAAACGCTCTGCGCGCGGCTGGGGCCGGTCAAAACCGATGGCTTTGTCGACGCTTGCCAAAAGCACCAAGCTCAACGCCTGGGACGCCAAGGTGGCGCGCGCGTTGCGCCAGGATCGCTTTGCCGCGCGCAGCTACATCGTGGACCGGGCGCTGGCGATCATTGCCCTCATTGGCCATCCGGCGGTCACGTTGTCGGATGCGCCCGATGTCACCATCGATCTGGTGGAGGGCACGCCCGAATTGGAAGTGGTGCGTCAGGGCGAATCTTATGTATTGAAGATCACGCCCGAGGTGCGCGACGCGCCCATGCAAACCGATGACTACGGCGGTTATTACTATCTGGATGACGACAGCAAAAAAGAAATCGAGGCGCTGCGCTACATCACCCTGCAGCGCGATTCGCCGCAACGCGTGCGCGTGATACGTCTCACCTCGGAGCAGCGGCGCGCGGCGCAATTGGTATCGGGGCGTTTTGCCGTGCCGGTTTCCGCGCAAGATCAATTGCAGCAGACATTGCAAACGCTCTCCGCGCATTTTCAGATTCAATCCGATCACATTGCAGCGGCGCGCGAAGTCGTTGCGGAGTCTGGTTTGCGCGCGGAACTCGCGCCAGTGGGCGAGAGCTTGTTGCTGCGGCTGGTGGTGGCGCCCTTAGGAATAGATGGTCCGCGTCTCATGCCGGGCAACGGACGCGCGCGGGTGATGGCGGCGCTCAATGGCGAATCAGTAGGCACGGTGCGTGACTTGAAGGTTGAACAAGCTGGGTTGGATGAGGTCCTGGCCGCGTTCGAATTTCTCGACCCGCCGGCGCGCGGGGATGTGGTGTGCGAGTGGCAGATCGACGATCCGGAAGAAGCGCTCGGATTGGTCGAGGCTTTACCAAAATTGCCATCGATACAAGCCGTCGATTGGCCGCGCGGCAAACCGGTGCGTGTGATTACTGTCGATAGCGCGCAGATGGTGTTGCAGGTGCGCACCGAACGCGATTGGTTCAAGTTGCAGGGCAAGGCCACGTTGGATGAAGGTCTGGTCATGAACTTGGAGGAGTTGCTCGCGGCGTCGGCGGGCAAGACGCGCTTTGTGCCCATGGGCAAAGGGGTGTATGCGGCGTTGACGCGCGAGCTGCGCGATAAATTGGCCGAGCTGCGCGCGGTGGGCGAATCCAAAGCAGATGGGCTACAGGTGCCGCAATTAGCGGCGGCGTTGTTGGATGAGGTGCTGCAGGGGGTGGATGGGGATACCGACGCGGCGTTTACCGCGAAGGTGGAGTGCCTACGCGCCGTGCAGGATGTTCGCCCCATCGTGCCGGCGGGACTTCAGGCGGAGTTGCGCGCTTATCAGGAAGAGGGTTTCGTCTGGGCTATGCGTTTGGCGCAAGCGGGGTTTGGCGCCATCCTGGCCGATGACATGGGCCTGGGGAAAACGGTGCAGACCTTGGGCGTGTTGCTTGCCCGTGCATTGGGTGGACCTGCGCTGGTGATCGCGCCCACATCGGTGTGCGGCAACTGGCTCGCTGAGACGCAACGTTTCGCGCCGACCCTCAATGTCATGATCTACGGCGAAGGGGAACGGGCAGGCATTGTTGAAGCCGCCGGCCCAGGGGATCTGGTGGTCGTCTCCTACACCCTGATGCAGCAAGCCGGCGAGTTGTTTGCCTCGAAGACTTGGCACACGCTGGTGGCCGATGAAGCGCAAGCGGTGAAAAACGCCACGGCACGGCGCACCCTGGCTTTGTTCGAACTGCCCGCCGACTTCCGTATGGCCTTGTCGGGAACACCAATCGAGAATCGTCTGGGCGAGTTGTGGTCGATCATGCGTTTTTGCAATCCGGGATTGTTGGGTTCGGCTACACGTTTCACCGAAAAATTCGCCACGCCCATCGAACGAGACCGCGATCGCGAGGCGCAACGCATGTTGCGCCGCTTGATCGCGCCGTTCGTTTTGCGGCGTACTAAATCCCAAGTATTGGATGATCTGCCGCCTAGAACTGAACTGGTGTTGAGTGTGGCGCTCGATGCCGCCGAAGCCGCGCACTACGAGGCCTTGCGCCGCGTCGCGGTGAGCGTGGCCGAAGAAGTGATGGAGGGCGGTCAGGCGGGCCAGGCGCACTTGCACATCCTCGCGCAGTTGACGCGCCTGCGCCGTGCGGCCTGCGACCCGCGCCTGGTGAGCCCGGAGTTGGGGATTGTCGGCGCCAAGGTGCGCGCCTTTGCCGAACTTGTTTTGGAGCTGGCCGCCAACGGCCACAAGGCGTTGGTGTTCAGTCAGTTCGTCGATTTCTTGACTTTGCTGCGTGTGCCATTGGAAGAGAACGGAATCAAATATCAATACCTGGATGGCTCGACCCCGGCCGCGGAGCGCACCAAACGCGTGGCGGCGTTTCAGGCGGGTGAAGGCGATCTGTTTTTGATCAGCCTGAAAGCGGGTGGTTTTGGCCTGAACCTCACTGCCGCCGACTATGTGGTGATCACCGACCCATGGTGGAACCCCGCGGCCGAAGATCAAGCCATGGGGCGCGCACATCGCATCGGGCAGCGGCGACCGGTGACGGTATATCGGCTGATCGCAAAAGGCACGCTGGAGGAGAAAATTGTTGAGCTGCATCACGAGAAACGCGCGTTGGCCGAGGGCTTGTTGGCCGATGGTGGGGAGGCGGCGGTTATTCCGTCAACGGCGGAGTTGATTGAATTGATGCGCAATTGATTACTTCGAGATGGGAAGAAAATATATGGATCTGTCGAACTTAAAGGGCAAGGGCGCGATAGTCACCGGCGCGGCGGGTGGAATTGGTTTGGGCATTGCGCGCACGCTTGCGCGGCAAGGCGCCAATGTATTGTTGGCGGATATCGACAGCACGACATTGGAGTCGGCGCGCCAAGCGGTCGCGGCTTTGGGCGTGCAGGCTTTTGCCATAACGGTGGATGTGTCTGACGCAGCCGCGGTACAAGCTGCAGCGGCAAACGCCGAGTCGATGCTTGGCAAAGTACATTTCGTTTTCAACAACGCCGGCGTGGAAATCGGCGGCCGCGCCCTGGCCGATGTCAGCGACGCCGAATGGGAGTGGATCTTCGGTGTGAATGTGTTCGGCGTCATCAATGGCATCCGCCACTTCGTGCCCTTGATTCAAAGGCATGGCGAGGGCGGGCATGTGGTGAACACGGCCTCCATCGCCGGATTTCAAGTCAACCAGGAATATCGGCTCGGACCGTATTCGGCGACCAAAGCCGCAGTGGTGGCGTTGAGCGAAGCGCTGGCGCAGGACGTGGAAGCCTCGGTCGCAACCGGCGCGAAGATCGGCGTGTCGGTGTTGTGCCCTGCCGCAGTCAGTACTCGTATTACCGAATCCGAGCGCAATCGGCCGGCGCGATTCGGCGGGCCACCATCGCAGTCAGTGTCGAACGAGCGCCGCGAAAAGCTGCGCGCCGCGCTGGCCACTGGCATGACTCCGGATGAAGTGGGCGAGCGCGTATTGCGCGCCATGCGCAATGGCGACTTTTATATTTTTACGCATGACGAGCCCAAACATTGGCTCGAGTTGCGGTTCGGGCGGATTCTCGGGGCGTTTGAGCGGGTTCGCGAACGGTAGCTGATGACCTATATCTTGGTTATCAAATTTGATCAGTAAATACTTGAAACTCGGCGCTGGTTCTAGGTTCCGTTGAATAAAAGTTAAACTTTCACGCGAGGGCGATCAAAAAGGCGGCGGTCAAACGCTAGCTGCGCGTTAACTCAAGCGACCCTTCCGCCAGCGCTTTGGCGCTCCACCCTTCGGGAATATTGGTGGTGGTGGCGTGATCTTCGATGAGGCAGGGGCCGGTGACACTGACACCCGCGGGCAATGCGTCGCGATCATAAATGGCATAGGGCACGAGGGCGCCCGCTTTGATCGAATACACATCGCGAGTCAGCGGCTTGGTCGCGATACTTGCGGTTTTTTGCGTCGGGTCGGCCTGCAACTTCGCGCCCAAGGGCGCCTGGCAACTGACACGTAACGACACGATCTGCACGCGTATCGGGCTCACATGGCCGTAACGCTCGAGATATGTAGTGTCGAAGGCTTTGCGCAGCGCGGCGGGCGAAAGATCCGCCGACAGGCGCACCTTCACCGTCTGGTCTTGGCCGCGATAACGCATCTCGGCGTAGTCCTCGAAGCGAAGATTCTTTTGTAGCCCCAGCGATTGCGTGACGTTGGCAGTGAGTTGGTCTTGTAATCCTTGCAACGCCTCGGCCAATCCATCGACCTTGGCGCCTTCCTCGGGTACCTCGGCGGTCCAGGTCTGCGATGCGTCGTAGCGCGCATCGGCGAGCAACATGCCAAACGCCGAGTAGTGCGCCGGCATGCGCGGGATAATGAGTGTCTTCACACCCAGTTCTTCGGCAAGCTCCGCCGCATGCAAGGGGCCATTGCCGCCGTACGCCACCACGGTGAAATCGCGCGGATCTTTGCCGCGCTCGATCGACACGCGGCGCAGCGCGCCGGACATCGTCACGTTCGCGATCTGGATGATGCCCGCCGCCATTTGTTGCGCGTTATATCCGAGCTTCGCGCCTAGCTTCTCCAACGCTTTCTTCGATAGCGACGCGTCGATCTTCATTTCGCCACGCATGAAGCTATCCGGGTTCAGGCGGCCAAGGTGAATGTTGGCGTCGGTCACGGTGGGTTGGTCGTTGCCCAATCCATAAGCCGCTGGGCCGGGATGCGCGCCGGCGCTCTTGGGGCCGATGCGCAGCGCTCCCAGTTCATCGATCCACGCGAGGCTGCCGCCGCCGGCGCCCACTTCCACCACATCCACCACCGAGGTTTGCAGCGGATAGCCGTGCTCGAACCCGCCCACGTAGTACAGCGAATCGAAACTCACCACGCCATCCTCGACTAACGCCGCCTTGGCGGTGGTGCCGCCCATGTCAAAGGTAAGCAGATTTTTTCTATCGATGGCTTCGCCAAGCTTTATAGATCCGGCGATGCCGCCAACGGGTCCGGACTCCATCAGCAATGCGGGGAGTTGTTTGATGGTGGCGGCATCGGCGACACCACCATTGGATTCCATCAGAAAAAATTTTCCCTTGAAGCCTTGTTCGGCAAGTAGGGCTTCAAGGTTTTCGACATAACGGCTCACTTTCGGGCCAACGAACGCATTCATCACCACGGTTGAGGTGCGCTCGTATTCGCGATACTCGCGCGACAGTTCATGCGATGAAGTGACAAACCAATTGGAATGCGCCTTGGCGATTTCGGCGGCGCGTGCCTCGTGCGCCGGATTGCGATAGGAATGCAGGAAACAAATGGCGATGGCTTCGGCGCCCTTCTGTTTGGCCACATCCAGTACCGATTTCAGATGCGCCTCATCCAGCGGCGTCACCACCTCGCCACGAGAATTCATGCGCTCCTTCACTTCCAGCCGGTACTCGCGGGTGACGAAGGGCTCGTGCCGCCAGAATAAATAATTAAACGATTCGGTACGATTGCCGCGGCCGATCTCCAGCACATCGCGAAAGCCCTCGGTGGTGATGAGCGCGGTTTTGGCGCCGTCTTTTTCCAGGCAGGCGTTGATGACGAGCGTGGTGCCATGCACAAAAATTTCATACTCCGCGCCCGGCTTGCCAAGTTTCGTTAGGCAATGCGCGATGCCGCGCGTGGGGTTGTCGGGGGTGGTGGAGGCTTTGGCGAACCAACGCTCGCCGGTGCGCGTATCTACCGCGGCCAAATCGGTGAACGTGCCGCCGATATCAACCGCGACGCGAATGCTGGTACTCGAGTTTTTGCTATTCATGAATCTGCCGTTTCATCGAAGGTACGCCATGCATCAAAAAATATCGGACCTGATTTGGCGCAGGGCGCGAAGTTTAGCAGGACGATTGCCAATCACTTGCGGCGCCAACCCCATGATGTCAACCAATGTCGCTAACCCAATGTCGCTAACTACGGGCGACGTAAATTCCCGATGGCGGCTATTATTGCCGCCGCGCGCGTAGGTATGGCCGCATCGCAGCGCGGTGTGCGCAAACGATACGTTCCAATCCTCGATGCCCTCGATGGGCAATTTCGTTTCAGGAGTTCATCCCATGGTTCAAGCATCACCCGTTTCGGCCAGCGCCGAAGGCTTGTCGGACGCCGACCGGCAACTGCTGCGCGATTCGACGCGCGGTTTTTTATCCAGCCGCTGGCCCGCGGAAACGGCGGTGGAGCAATCCACCGACGCCAACGCCATCATCAACATGTGGCAAGACGTTGCCGCGCAAGGCTTGTCGACGCTTGGCGCCGATATTGAAGAAGGGGGCTTGCGCGAAATCACCTTGGTGTTCGAGGAGCTCGGTCGGGCCGCGTGTCCCGCGCCATTGCTCGGGGCGGTGATGGCCAACCTGCTGCTCGCGCCGAAACGCAAATCATCCAAGCCGGCCGCGGCGCTGCTCGATGGCATTGCCGAGGGGAAGGCGCGCGTCGCGGCGGCGTTCGGACCGTTCGACGGGGATGAAGCCGCGGGTGGCGTGAAGCTCAACGGCACGAATTGCAAAGGCCGCGTCGGATTCCTTGAAGATGCAACGGTTGCAACCCACTTTCTGCTAATGAGCGACGACCCGGCAGGGGTATTGATCGTTGCTGCGGACGCACCTGGCGTGACGGTCACCGAAACCCCCGGCATGGCGCGGCCCTCGCTAGCCGAGGTGAGTTTTAATAAAACACCCGCGGCGTTGATAAAGACCAGTGCGGCCGCTTTGAACGATGCCGCCATGATCGCGCGCCTCTCCTGCGCCTCGCGCGCGCTGGGCGCGGCGCAACGAACCTTCGAGTTGGCTGTGGAGCACGCCAAGGTGAGAAAACAATTTGATCAACTGATCGGTTCCTTCCAGGCGATACAACACAAGCTCGCCAACAGTCTGATCCAACTCGAGGGCTCGCGTCTGACCATTGCGCAGGCCGCCGAAGCGCGCGATCTGGGCGCCGCCGAATGGAAGGTGTTTGCTTCCGCGGCGCTTGCATTCGCAGGGCCAGGTCTTCGCGAAGTGGCGGTGCAAAACCATCGTGCTCTGGGCGCGATAGGTTATGCCGAGGAACACGAGGCGCCGCGTCACTTTCGCCGCGTGCATACCGATGTGGGGCGTTTTGGCGGATCAACACGCGCGCGCGGCGAATTGGCCGACTACCTGTTGGGGAGGAAATAATGAGCACACTGCCCTCGATGAATGTCGACCCGAAGGTCGAGGCCTTCCGCAACGAAGTTAAAGCGTGGTTAGCTAAGAATTGGCCGGAAAAGAAACGCGCCGAACATCGCGCGAGGGTTTTCAAAGATCGCGGCTACGACCGCGAATTTACCAAGGCAATGGGCCGCGACGGTTGGATAGGTGTGGGCTGGCCGAAGGAATACGGCGGGCAGGGCCGCAGTCCTTCGGAGCAGGTAGCGTTCATCGAGGAGATGGCGCGCGCTGACGCGCCGCTGGGCGCGCACAGCACCGGAGAATCGATTGTTGCGCAGGCGCTGATGCTGCATGGCACTCAGGAGCAAAAGGACGAATGGTTGACGGCCATTCGCAGCGGTGAACGGCATTTTTCTCTGGGTTATAGCGAACCCGAAGCCGGCTCGGATTTGGCGGGCCTGCGCACACGTGCGGTGCGTGACGGCGACGACTATGTAGTGAACGGCCAAAAGCTTTGGTCGACCGGTGGCGATAAGGCCGACTATGTGTGGCTCGCGGTGCGCACCAGCGCCGAGGCAAAAAAACATGCCGGCATCAGTGTGCTGATGGCGAGCCTGCGGTCACCTGGTGTGACCATACGCCCCAGCATGGCGCTGTATGGCAAAACTTTCAGCGCGGTGTTTTACGACAACGTGCGCGTCTCGGCAAAATGTATGGTGGGGCCGGAGAATGGCGGCTGGAAGGTGATCACCGACGCGCTAGCTGCTGAGCGCGTGATGATCGGCGGCTCGCGCATGGCAGGTCTAGAGCGTGCTTTCGATAGATTGACCTCCTATCTTCGTACCGCGAAGGTAAACGGCAAGTTCCTGCGTGACGATCCCCTGGTACGCGACAAAATCGGGCAACTGGCCGCTGATATCGAAGCGGCACGTCAATTCCAGATTCGCAACACGCGCATGGTCGAGCGTGGCCGCGTGCCGATTTACGAAGCGGCAGTCGGCAAGGTGTTCGCGGGAGAATTGCAGGAGCGCATGGGGCAGATTGCCCTGGACATTCTGGGTTCGGGCGGATTGCTTGGCGAGGATGCGGAATCGGCCCCGGTGGGTGAGATGGAGCAACTGTTGCGCCATTCCATCATGGGCATGATCGGTGGCGGAACTAGCGAAATTCAGAGAAATCTAATTGCGATACGTGGACTCAACCTGCCACGTTAGGCGATAAATATTCAATTTCAAAATAATCTTCGAGGAAAAGCAATGAGCGAACAAGTGGTGACCTACGAGTTGGATGGCGAAATCGCGATCATCGGATTGAATCGTCCTGAGAAACGTAATTCCCTCAGCCCCGAGCTGCAAACGCAACTTCGCGATGCCGTGATGCGCGCCGGCGAGGAAGCCAAGTGCGGCATCCTTTTTGGCCATGGCGAAAATTTCTGCGCCGGCCTCGATCTGGCCTGGGCCGCGGAGAACTGGCAGGACGGCAAAATGCAACGCCTGCCGTTCCGCTACAACCGCAATTCTCACCAAGAGGTGATCGCGCGGGGGAATATTCCCTTCATCGCCGCGCTGCATGGCGCCACGCTTGGTGGTGGTTTGGAGACGGCCTCTGCCGCGCACATACGCGTGGCCGACGAAACCACTTTCTTTGGCCTACCCGAGGGCACGCGCGGTATCTACATCGGTGGCGGTGGCTCGGTGCGTATTGCACGCCTGTTGGGTTTCTCCCGCATGCAAGACATGATGCTCACTGGTCGGGTATTGAAACCCGACGAGGCCGAACGCATGGGTCTGGTGCAATACCTGGTGCCCAAAGGGCAATCGCTCGCCAAAGCCAAGGAACTGGCGCTGCGCATCTGTAAAAACGCGCCGCTATCCAACTTCGCCATCACCAACAGCCTGCCGCGCCTGCAAGACATGGGCTACGACGATGGCCTGTACTTCGAACGCATGGTGGGTGAATACACGAGGAGCCCGGAGTCGATTACGCGGCTGCGCCAATTCTTGGATAAGACCGCGCCGCGGTTGAAAATGCCCGACTGATCGACGCATCGACCGAAGCTAGGTAGCGTTTCCGGCGCGATTCGGATCGCATGAAACGGCCAGCGATTTGCTTAGCGGCATTTGCGCTGGCCTTTTTGTTTTCGGGCGCACCCGCAGCATGGGCTCAGACAACGCGACCTAAACCGCCTGCGCGCCCAAGCGCGCCAATTGCGGCCGCGTGCGAACGTATTCAAATTCTTAGCACCGAGATTGGTGCGCGGGATGCCGAGGCCTATTGCAAAACTGCAATGACCGAACGCGCCAAGGTGGAGGGGTTATGGGGTGCGAGTTGGGCCGAACCGATTCGCATTCACATCGATCGTGACTACCGCATATCGCGCGCATTGGTGCCGGGACATTTTGGTAATCGCGGATTTCTCGAAATGCCGTTGCGCCGCTACATTGCCGGCGACGGCGCGCTGCTGCACGAAATCGTTCACATTTATGCGCCCAATGCGAATCGTTTTCTCGCCGAAGGTCTTGCGACTTATCTACATGCGAGGCTGGGCGGCAACGCGGCATTTCCAAACTACGGGAAAAATCTATCCGACCTGGCACGGGATGAATTGCCCTTCGTTTCGTCCCTGGCGCCGCTCAATGGCGTGCGTACGCCAACGCCGCTTGAGAGCGTGATGAATGAACGTATCGCCTACATTCTGGCCGGATCTTTTGTCGGATTCCTCATCGAGCGCGAAGGCTTGCCTGTGTTTCGCAAGCTGTACGAGGCTGGCGACTACCTCTCTACTTTTGGACGCGATCTTGCGGAGTTGGAAAAAGAATGGCGCGCTTCATTGCAAGGAGCACGCTAAAAGTTTCGCCACAGAATCCGGCGAAGAACTTTTGGGGGCGCTTAGATTCAAGCTTATTCAACCAATCTTTTCTCGGACTCGACCTATGGCATCGGCGGCTCTAACCGTTCGACCCTCGTCTATCTGTCTTTAGTCTTTACCACTTTATCCGTGACCGCGCTTGCTTCGTTCATGCATCGCGCTTCCTGCGGTGCCCGATTTTCGGCGCGATTCGCTATCCCTTTTTATTGGCGGTGTCCGCGGTCGCATCTCGTATCCCCGGCGCATTTTTCCGCCAGGTGCCGTGTCTTGGCGGAGCCCAACAGTGAAATAAGCTTTTCGCGTCCGGTGATTCGTACATTATTTTTACGCGCCCACTTCTCCGCTTCCGGGTAAAAGCCGCTATTTGTTATCAGGTGCAGGGGATACGCATGGCGACGAGCGCTTTCATGCAGATCTTGCAATTGCCGCAATGACACGGCCTCGCGTTGATGAAGCGCCACCACGAAATAGGTGAAATTGCCCTCTTCGCAAATGAACGCGGCCTCGACGGTGTCCAACGCTCGCGAGGACTGCCCCAGCTCGATACGCGTCATCCAGTGCCTGACAAAGGCTGAAAACTGGGGCTTGCTCATTGTATCGACGATATCCATTCCACCGTCCATGTAAAGCCGACGACGGCGCATACTGGAAATTGTGACCAGCGCGACGACGCCGACGCATAAGACAAGGGTCGCGCCGACGATTTCAGCGAACGTCATCAGAAGTTCAGTCCATTTCATGGCAATTCTCCCCGATTGTGTCGTTGCTTTCGTTCAAAGGTGGCTTATCCGCCACTTAGCCACTGCACTATGATTATGTCGTCGCGCGGATGCGACGGCACCGCGAGATCGTTCAATTCTCGGCCATTCATGAAAATGCCAATGTGCCGGCCGACGCGATCCCGTTGGCTCGTTCATGTGCCGGCAGGAAAACGCTGATGAGTACCTTGGATCGAGGGGGATTTGTGGAATAGCTGGCGCTGAAATCCCCGCGACGAACCGATTTCCGAGGATGCCGAGACTTAAGCGCGAAAAGTGAATGCCTTTCTCAATTCCGCCCTCTCCATCCGTGGCAACACTTCCTACACAAAGTAGGGCAGTTCATCCAAGTAGTTGAGGAATATCAGCGCCAAACCCGCGATGCTGTGATGCGCGCGGGCGAGGAAGCAAGGTGCGGCATGCTTTTCGGCCATGGCGAGAATTTCTGCCTCGATCTGGCCTTGGCCGCGGAGAACTGGCAGGACGACAAAATGCAACGCCTGCCATTCCGCTACAACCGCAATTCTCACCAAGTGGTGATTGCTCGGGGGAACATTCCATTCATCGCCGCGCTGCATGGCGCGACGCTCGGCGGTGGGCTCGAGACGGCTTCGTCCGCGCATCTACGTGTGGCCGACGAAACCACCTTATTTGGACTGCCTGAGGGCACACGCGGTATCTACATCGGTGCCGGTGGCTCGGTGCGTATTGCGCGCCTGTTAGGTTTCACTCGCATGCAGGACATGATGCTCACCGGCCGGGTATTTAAACCCGACGAGGCCGAGCGCATAGGCCTGGTGCAGTACCCGGTGCCCAAAGGGCAGTCGCTCGCCAAGGGCAAAGAACTGGCGCTGCGCATCTGCAAAAACGCGCCGCTATCCAACTTCGCCATCACCAACAGCCTGCCGCGCCTGCAAGACATGGGCTACGACGATGG
>JBJXEY010000549.1:0-18224 GCA_046153355.1 Burkholderiales bacterium | reverse complement strand
GAAGCGCCTGATGATCGATTCGATCGCATCGATGGACTCCTTCGAAGAAAAGGAGCCGTGGACGCTATCGAAAAACATCGGATTCCTGGCCGAAAGCCTGCGGCTTTCCGAGGTTGAGCGCGCCATTCTGAGTTTCGTAGCGGTCGCGCGGGAATCAGCGCCATTGCGCGTTTTGCTAGGCGGATTCAATGCGGCAACACTTCATACTGCAGCTGAATGGCTCGCCTGCGCTCTTGAGCAAAGCTTCGATCAAGTACAAAAGGCATTGCAGACGTCTGGGACATTGACGCAATTAGGTCTCATCGCCGAGATCGGCACGGTAGGTGACTTCGAGGACTTTTGTTCAAACGCAACCAACTCGCGGCTTTACGCTGCCTTGCATCAGTCGCACGACAACGCTCACGCCTTTCTTGGCAGCTTTCTTATCGCCGCGGCGCCTGCTCGCATCGAGCGCGAAAACGTCCAGCACCTGGGGCCGTTCCTCGACTTGGCGATGCGGCTCCTCACCAACAGCCTCTCCCGCCACGAACCAGGCATCAATATTCTGCTGCACGGCGCTCCAGGCACTGGGAAAACCGAATTCGCTCGGGTCATCGCCAGGGAACTTGGCATCCATTTGTACGAAATCTCCGGCGACGACGAATCGGGAACAAGTGGTCACCCCAGCGAAAGATATGCTGCACTTCTTCTCGCTTCCCGCGCGCTGCAAGGCCGCGACGATGCGATGCTGCTCTTTGATGAGGCCGAGGACGCGTTTCCCGTGCGTTGGTTCCACTTGGCGGAGAGCAAATCGCATTACACCAAGTCATGGATGACCCGGCTCTTGGAGACACTGCCTGTGCCGGTGATTTGGATTTCCAACGTGATTGATCACATGGATCCGGCTTACCTTCGCCGTTTCACGCTGCACGTGCGCTTTCGCGAACTGCCGCGATCAGTGAAGCGCCGGCTTGCCGAGCAGTATTTCGGCGGCGCGGTGGTGAACGAGGAACTCAAGCAGGAGATCGCACGCCTCCCCGCGCTGACACCCGGACAATTGGAGACGGCTTCGCGGGTGCTGCGGCTATACCACCCTGAAGGGCAGGATCAGGCTGGGGATGTCGTCCGTCTGCAACTTCGGGCGCATCGCGAGGCCGTCGGCCTGTCTTACCAGGGCGGCGGTATTGATTTGGCCATCCCCTACCAACCGGACTACATTAATTTGCGCGAACCGATGACCTTGCCGGCGCTTCTTTGTGGTCTCAGGGCGCATCCGCGCGCGGCGTTTTGCTTCTACGGTGTGCCAGGAACCGGTAAGACCCAGTTGGTGCACCACCTGGCGGACCAGCTCGGCCGCGAGCTCATCTACCGGTCAGCCAGCGACTTATTGAGCAAATGGGTCGGACAAACGGAAAAGCTGATCGCCGAAATGTTCGCCGAAGCGGAGGATCGAAAGAACGATGTGTTGATTCTGCTTGACGAAGCCGACACGTTTCTGAGCGATCGCACATTGGCGCACGCGTCGTGGGAACGCTCGCATACCAACGAGTTTCTCGCCCGGATGGAACGCTTTTCTGGTTTGTTCATCTGCACCACCAATCTGGTGGATACGCTCGACCCGGCGGTCCTGCGGCGCTTTCAGTTTCGGGTGGAATTTCTGCCGATGCGCTGCCAGCAGGTCTTGGCCGCTTTTCGCGCGACTTTTCAGCGGACGCCATCGGCAGATGAGCAACGACAGCTAAACGACTTGGATGGCCTGGTACCGGCTGATTTCGCCAACGTGGCGCGGCAGCTGAAATTTTTTGAAGGTAGAGAAAATGGCAACGCCACAAAACTGTTGAAGGCGGAACTTGCGGCTCGTCGGGGTCTCATGCCACGTCCTATCGGATTTACTTCGCAGGTGGGAAAGTCGCAGGATACTCGCCGTTTGGAATAAAACTATTACAAATTTAGAATCAAAGTCTCATATAAACCGGCGTTGCAGGCTAATTCTATTTTTTATTTTATTGAATTTATCGTCATTTACCAATGTTTTTCGCGCAAATTTAGCAGCGCGACGATCACTCCGGTATCAACGAGCACCGTATTTCGTACGAATCGCCCGGCGGATAAATTTGCTGTGATTCACCGCGAGGTCGGGTGGCCCTGAAATACACCCTATCAACCCAAGACATTTGGCTGCTTGGGACCCAGATTCTCTAATGGGCGCTGGCTTTTTGCCACGGCTTTTATTGCAAGTAACCAATTTCTACTCAGGAAATCTGCCGCTTCTGTCTTGACTAGTGGTTTGGGCTCGTCTTATGATGTACATCATGTACAAATTGGAGATTACATGAAGATAAGCCGTCGCACAAGCGTTACGAACAAGCCTGCCAGTACACTCGCGCCAGTCAAAGCCGCAGCAAAGTTTCCCGGCGATGCCCGCGTCGAAGAACACATCGAAATCGGTTCGCTAGTTTTCAAGGTCGAACCAATAGCGGTTGGCTCGGCGCGCAGCGTGATGCCAGCATTGATACGCGCCTCCTCGGAAACAGGCCGGGCGTTTCTGATCCGCAATGCGAAAAACGCTTCTGCGGCCACCGCGCTACTAATCAATCCTCTGGCACTCAATCGGCGCCTTTTGGCCGCGAAGCCCCGCAGGACACTCGGCAATGTGATCGACACGCTGCCATTCAAACGCCGTGGCGCGCCGCGACTCATCGCCAACTTGCCCGACGACAATGCGCCCCAATTGCGCATACCGGGCCAGGATATGGCCAAGATTGTGCCAATCGAGGCGGCCGGCATCGCAGTGAAAGACGGCCAGTACGGCCCTGAAACCGAGGCAGCTGCTTGAACTACCTGCTGACCTGCCAGACGCTCCTTGACCTTTGCGCCGAGCAAGTCAACGCGGCACAACATTGGAGCCGGGAGATCGATACGACCACTTTGCGAGTAAGCGTGATATCGATCGCGCAAGCGCAAGCAACGGTAATGCGCCTGACCGACGGACCGGTGCGGGCACGACTCGATGCCGATCTGTCTGCTCTGCTTGCGCAGATTGAAGCGGACGCCGGAGCGCCGCTCGAATTCGAGCGGGGTCATGCAATGGTTTGGAAGGCACTGATGTACGAACAGACCCTGGCCGGCGTGGCACAGACCGATCGCCAGGTCTACGCAACAGCGATGCACGAAGGGTTAATGATCGTCGAAGAGGAGCGTCCGGCCAGCGCGGCGCTACGAAACCTGGGCGTCAACGTGCTCGCTCTCGAGACCACCGATGCGGCCCGATGACAATGCGCCTGAACCGCGGATGCCAAAGTCACGAGGCAACACGGCGCGCGCCAATGCCCCGCTGCGAGTGCTGTCGCTGACTGGCGGAGGCTATCGAGGTCTATTCTCCGCGCAGGTACTTGTCGAGCTTTGCGAACAGGCGGGGCGCCAAGGGCCCCTTGACCATGCGATCGATGTCTTCGCCGGCACCTCCATCGGCGGACTCATGGCCTGCGCGCTGGCCGTAGGAGTTCCGCCGCGCCGGGTGCTCGACGCAATCGATGCCCATGGACCGAGCGTCTTTCCTGCCAAGCGTCAACGCACCATGCGGCGAATTATTTTTGGCACTCTCTATGAAGCCAACAACCTCGCCATTGCCGTGGAGGCATGCCTGGGCAAGACGCGCGCCCGTATGAAACTGAAGGACATCCACCGGGGCCTGATTGTTCCCGCGGTCAATTGGGTTGATGGCACGACCGAAGTTTTCATGAGCGCATTCCTAGGTAAGGCGCATGCGTCAGACGCAACCCTTCGCGACGTGTGCTTGGCGACATCGGCCGCGCCGACCTATTTCCCGCCGCACGAAGTCAACGGAGCGCCGATGCTCGATGGCGGCTTGGCCGTCAATAACCCGGACGTTCTCGCAATCATGGAAATCGCGCGCCGATGGCCAGAAAGAATCGCGCGGATAGAGATGCTGAGTATCGGCACCGCAGGGGCCGACCCTGCGCGACGAGCGAAACGCGCTGACCAATCAGGAGCTCGCTGGGCGCCCGACATCGCAAATTTCATCATCACCGTGCAGGAGCGCACTGCGTCCTCGCAGGCGAATCGGCTGCTGGGTAAACGCTACCTTCGTGTAAATCATGTGCCCTTAGCGGGGCACGCGGCCTTTGAGAACATGGACATCGCCAACCAGGACACCAGGGAGGCATTGCTCGCCGCTGGGACCACAACCGCTCGCACTGCCTATGCAAACAACCGCGCGTTCTTAGACCGAATACTCAACGACAAGCGCCAATAGAAATAAATTCGGCTGCACCAATGGAATTCTAAATTGCCCCTGCGCCATTGGCCCGGCGTGAGGGCAATCTTAATAGGGCGGCTCTATGCTCCAGGCCGAACCCGCAAATACTGCGGCGGTATATCCAACGTCTCACCCAACGCCTTCGCCGCATGCCATCCCCAACGCGGATTCCACATCAGCCCTCGCCCCAAGGCGACAATATCGGCCTGACCATTGGCGACAATTTTTTCCGCGTGATCAAACTCAGTAATCAAGCCCACGGCGATGGTGGTGATGCCGACTTCCTTCTTGATGCGCTCGGCAAAGGGCACGTGGTAACCGGGCGCATAGGGAATTTTCGCTTGCTTGTAGCCCGCGCCACTGGAGGCATCGATCCAATCGCAGCCAAGTTTCTTCAATTCGTGCGACAGCACCACGGCTTCATCGATATCCCAGCCGCCGGGCATCCACTCGGTGCAGGAGATGCGCACACCTAACGGTTTATCTGCGGGCCAAACGGCGCGCATCGCGGCAAATACTTCCAACGGAAAACGCATGCGATTGGCGAGCGAGCCGCCGTATTCGTCGCTGCGTTGATTCGATAATGGCGAGAGAAACTGGTGCAACAAATAGCCATGTGCGCCATGCAATTCGATGGCATCGAAACCGATGCGTGCCGCGCGTTTTGTCGCGGCGGCAAACTTTTCGATCAGCGTCTTGATCTCGGGGATGGTGAGCGCATGCGGCGGGTCGCTGCCGTCACCCTCGGGTATGGCAGAGGGCGCGACGGCCTGCCATCCACCTTCCTTCACCGATATCGGCTTGCTACCTTCGAACGGCGCTTTTTTCGAGGCGCGTCTTCCCGCGTGCGCGATCTGCAAGGCGTATTTGGCCTGACCGTATTTGCGGCAGTGCGCAAGCACGCGCGCCAACGCTGCCTCCTGCTCGTCGTTCCAAAGCCCCGAGCAACCGTAGGTGATGCGGCCAATCGGTTCAACGTCGGTCATCTCAAAACACACGAATGATGCACCCGACATGGCGAACATGCCCAGGTGCGTCATCTGCCAGTCGTTCATGCAGCCATCAACGCTCGAGTATTGGCACAGGGGCGAGAGCATGAGGCGGTTGTCGATGGTGAGACCGCGCATCGAGAATGGAGAAAATAGCGAAGATTTCATAGGTGGATCCGTTAATCGAAATTGATTGGAAAATCGCGCGAGATGCTAGCATGGGCCAGTGGGTTCTTTTGCATCGACTCCGTTGCCGCCATGCGGCATTCGGATCGACCGCCCAGACCGTAAAATAATTGCATCACCCTTTTAGGAGCCCGTCATGCCCAATCCATTCCCGGAAAAATACATGGATCTCTTCCAGAAAAAATCCTTCGGCGCCTTTACCACGCTGATGCCCGATGGCAGCCCGCAGACGACGCCGGTTTGGGTGGATTACCAGAACGGCGATATTTGGGTGAACTCGGCGCTGGGCCGGCAAAAGGATAAAAACGTGCGGCGCGATGCGCGCGTCGCCGTAACCATCATGGACCCCGACAATCCGTATCGTTATGTCGAGGTTCGTGGGACCGTGAAAGAGATCACTCAAACCGGGGCCGATGAGCACATCGATGCCATGGCGAAAAAATACCTGGGGCAGGATAAGTACCCGTTCCGCCAACCTGGCGAGTCGCGGGTGTTGTACAAGATTGCGATCGGCAAGGCCGTATCTGTGGGATAAGGTGCACGCGCGCAAGTAGCGTGTGAACCAGTCTCGGCTCGATAAATTTTAACCAATTATTTTCTAGAGCCGTTATTGGTCGTAATGTTAAAGACACTATTGATACCATTCTTAGGCTAAATGGAGTGACCATGGACCAGTCCGAACCGCAGCAACCCAAATATTCCACCGAGACCGTACCCATCATCGATTTTGGCCCGTACCTTGCGGGCGAGCCGGGCGCGTTGGAGGCAGCGGCAAAAGAAGCCGATGCCGCGAGCCGCAGTCTGGGATTTTTCTTTGTCAAAAATCACGGCGTAGCGCAAGGTCTGATTGATCGCATGTTTGCGCAAACCGCGCGGTTTCACGCTCTTCCCCTCGAGCGCAAGCTCGAAGTCAAGGTGTTGCCCAAGGAGAACGTCGGGTATTTGCCGCAAGGTGGCCAGACGCAACTTTCTTATAGCAAGCTCTATGGCGAGAGCAAACACCCGGACCGCAGCATTTCGTATTTTGTCCGGCACGAATATGCGGCGGATCACCCTGATCGATTAGCGGGTAGGCCTTGGGTCTACAACAATCGTTGGCCGCAGGATCTACCGGGATTTCGCGAAACCTGCGTCGAATATTTCGCTGCCATGTCGCAAACAGCGCGACGAATTCTCACTTTGCATTCGGTGGCACTTGGTCTTGGGCGCGATTGGCTGGTTGAGCACGACGCATTCTCCAAAGACCCCTATACCCTGCGCCTATTGGATTATCCGCCGCGCGACCCGGCGCTCGACGGGCAATGGGGAATCGGCCCGCACACCGACTACGGCTACGGCGCGATCCTCGCGCAGGCGCGTGTGCCGGGGTTGGAGATTCTCACCGTCAAAGGCGAATGGATTCAGGCGCCGGCCCTGGAAGGGCATTTGTTATTTAACTGCGGCGACTTTGCCTATCGATGGACAAATGGTCGATATCGCGCCGCGCCACATCGTGTGGTGAACTACAGTGGAGTGCATCGGAACTCAGTGGTGTTTTTCACCAACTCGCGTGGCGATGTGAAGATGGATTGTTTTCCCACTTGCAAGAGCGAAGCCGAACCACCGAAGTTCGCGCCGCTGTCGTTTGGCGAATACATCACCGAGCTGCGCAAAACCAATCACACGCTTAAAGATTGAATCCGCTGCGGGTCAGCGCGCCGTCAAAGGTGCCCTGACCTGTCAACTTCGCCTGGTGAATCCGTGTCTATTGGTTTGCGTCTCGAACCTGATTGATCGAGAGAAACATCGGCACATGCCTGGGTCGCGCCTCCGACTGCCCCTCGACGGGTTCCAAAGGCGTAAAACCGTATTTCGCATAAAACGGCAGCGCACTCTCCTTGGCGTCCACCACCACGCCAGCACAACCGTAAGCGCCATCCATTTCCAGCGAAAGTTTCAAAACAAATCGCAAAAGCTGTGCGCCAATCCCCTTCGATTGCAACGCATGCTCCACCGCCAATCTTGCCAATCGCAGCACCGGCAAAGGATAGTTTGGCAATTTCTTTCTTGCCACTGCCGGCAAGGCGTCGATTTCGATATGCGCCGGCGCGACCGTCGCGAAACCCCAAATTGCCGCGCCTTCGACGGCAACGTAGGTCACACCCAAATGGTGGCGAAATTGATTCTGGCCGGCGAATGTCCGGAAAAACCGATCAAGGTGTTCGTCTCCGCAGGAAAATCCAGAACGCTCGTCGTCAGCGCGCAGGGCCCTAATTTCCATCGCGCATAAGCTCGCGCAGTGCCTCGGGCGGCGGCGATTCGGCCTGCTCGATTAACGCCTTGCCCGAATCGCGCGTAACCACCAGCTTCGGGCGGATCACATATTCGGCGGGTATCTGCTCCAACGCGAGCAGGTGATGGCGTAGCGCCTGCTCAACCAGGTAACCTTTTTTAAGGCCGGTGGCGCGCACGTGGCGCTCCAGCATATCGCGCGTCCCTGCGGACACCTGGGCTGAAATTTGCGTCTCTTTGGTTTGCATTGAATCGGCCCTACAAAACGGTAGATTTATCTATGCAAATTATACGCCGGTTCAGCGTGCCTACTCCGGCTGAATACCGGCGGCGCGCATCACCTTGGTGATTAACGGCAGATCCGCTTGCAGGCGTGCGGTCATGGCTTCGGGCGTGCTGTAGACAATATCCAAATTCAGGTCGTTAAATCGCGCACGTGTCGCGGGCAACTTGAGAAACTCGCCCACCTCGCGGTTCAAGCGCTCGATGATCGGTCGTGGCGTACCACCCGTGGTCGACAGGCCAAACCAAGTGACCACATCAAATCCCGGTACGCCGGATTCGGCCATGGTGGGCAAATCGGGTAGCGCTTGGGTTCGCTCCAAGCCAGAGGAAGCCAACGCGCGAATCTTGCCACTACGAATATTGGGCAACGAGGTAACCGGCCCTTCGAAGGTGAGATTGAGGTCGCCGGCCACCAGAGCCAGCATGGCCTGCGGCGCGCCTTTGAATGGCACGTGCACCATGTCAACCCCGGTGCGTGCTTTGAGAATTTCCATGGCGAGGTGATTGCCACTGCCCACCCCGATCGAGCCAAAGGAATACTTACCCGGATTCGCTTTCGCCAGCGCCACCAATTCCGAGACGTTTTTCGCCGCCACCGACGGATGCACAATCAGATAGTAAGGAACGGTAAACAACATTGATATCGATGTGATGTCACGCATGGGGTCATAAGGCAGGGATTTGCGCGCGGCAGTGGCGAAGATCAGGCCAGACTGCGTACCCAGCACCAAGGTGTAACCGTCAGGTGGCGCCTTGGCGGTGAGTTCCAGCGCGATCGCCTGACTGGCGCCAGGCCGGTTATCCGCAACCACGGTTTGCGCGAGGCTGGTAGTGAGATGTTGCGCGACAAGGCGCCCGACCGTATCGCCCAAGCCGCCGGCGACGTAAGGGATGATCAGACGCAAGGGCTTATTGGGATAATTTGCCGCCGGGTTTTGCGCCAGTGCCGGTGATACGCAGATCGCCATGGCTACCAATGAAATAATAGTGATCGCAAGATTGCTTGGCATGGATTCCTCTTACTCGTTAAGTTGCTCGAATGCGCGGCCTTGCAACTATCGTCCGCCACGGCACCAATGCAGGACCCGTATTGAATCGTTAAGCGGATTTCTTCGCCTTATTACGCGCCGCGTCGACCAAAAAATTATTCAACCGCGCGCGCACTTCGGCCGCCTGCTCCGGCGTCCACTTGCGAAAGCCATGGCCCACCGCCATGCCGGTCTCGCCCTTCGCGACTTTCTCCATCAAGAACGGATCGGGGCCCGGCGTACGATCCAGATCGGCGATCAGCACCTTGTGAATATCCAAGGTGAGGCCCAAGCCAACCATATCGGATTGTTCCAACGGCCCGATCACCGCCAGGCGCGCACCAAAGCCCTGCTTCACTACCTTATCCACCGTCTCGGCATCGCACACACCGTTGGCCACCAGCGCAATGCACTCTCGCTTCAACGCATGCTGCAAGCGATTGCCTATGAAACCGGGAATATCTTTTTTCACATGCACCGGCGTCATGCCCACCTCGGTCAACAATGCCATGGTGCTATCCACCGTGTCTTGCGAGGTGAATTCGGCTTGCACGACTTCCACGAGCGGTATTAAGTGCGGCGGATTCCAATAATGCGTACCAATGACGCGATGTTGTTGCTTAACCTTTTCGCCCACGGTTTTGATGGGGATCGCCGAGGTGTTGGTGCACAGAATCGCGCCAGCGGGCGCCGTTTCATCGAGCTTGGCGAATACCGCTTGCTTGACTTCCGGTTTTTCGGCGACCGCTTCGAAAACGAAATCGGCGTTCGCTACCGCCTGCGCGAAATCGGCGTGAAACGCCACATTCGCCAAACCCGCTTTATCGCTGCCAATCAGATCGAACAAGGCCTCGATGCGTTTAGGCGCGGATTCCAAGGTCGGCGCATGGGCATCGTGCAGGGAAACCTTATGCCCCGCCGAGGCAAAAATATAGGCGATGCCATGGCCCATCAGGCCGGCGCCGATAACCGCAATACGTTGCTTACTCATGACCGCTTAGCCCACCGCGGTCAGGCCGCCATCCAGATAAATGATTTGCCCGGTGATGAAATCCGACGCACCCGAAGCAAGAAAAATACACAGCCCGGCGATATCCTGCGGCTCGCCGATGCGCTTGAAGGGCACGTTGGCCACGTAGGTGCGAAGTTTCTCGGGATCGTTCAACGTGGGCGCGGCAAGCGGCGTGCGAATCAACAGGGGCGCGATGGCATTCACATTGATATTGTGCGGCGCCCACTCCGAGGCCAGGGCGCGCGTCATCATGTCCACTGCACCCTTGGTGGCCGAATAACCTTCGTTACCGCCCCACAACGTGGCGCGCAACCCGCGCACCGAGGAGATGTTAATGATCTTGCCACGCTTTTTTTCGATCATGGTCTTGCCGAATGCGCTACAAGCGAGCATGGTGCCGCGCACGTTCACGTTGAACAACGAATCCCAATCGGCAATCGGGAAGTTATCGGCCGGCTTCTTGGTATTGATGCCCTGAGAATTGACCAGAATATCCACCGTACCGAATTTCTTCAGTACATCCTCAGCGAGCTTATCCACGCTTGCCTTCTCGGTTACGTCGACCGAAAAGCCCTGCGTTTCGGATTTAGTTTCGGTTTGAATCGCCTTGGCGATATCGTTAATTTTTTGCAGGTTGCGACTGGCCACCGCCACCTTGGCACCTTGCGCAGCCAGGCCCTTGGCCATGATTTCGCCAATGCCGCCCGCGCCGCCGATGACCACCGCTACTTTTCCATCCAACCGAAACATGTCGCTCACCAAGTTCTCCTCAATTCATTTTGTTAATAGGCTTGTCATTCACCCGGCCAACCATGGCCGCAAAGCCCGATGTAGGCAAAAGTAGAACGGAGATTAGTTACCTGTCTCGATTCGATATTCCTGCTTGGGATCAACGATAGCCACAACGCGCACACCACACCCGCACCCTTCGGTCCAACGCCAGGGATACGCCATGAAAGTGCAGCGTTTCCCGGTGACCTTGTCCAACTCACCGCCGATATTTTCGATACCGGGAATGCCATTCAACATGAGCGTGCGATGCGCTGGCTCCCAATGCGGAAAATCCTCCAGCACATCGCGGCCCTTCTCGACTTTGTATTCTTTCTCCAGCCAAGGATGCGAAGGACCCACGCCATGGGAAATCAATTTCGTTCCCAATGGATGATCAAGCGCCTGCACATCCAACCCCACCAGTTTCACACCCTTATCCACCAGCCACTGCGCGCCCTCTTTGTATAACCCGGGGCCATAGCAAAAATAATCCGGGCTGTCGCTGTACTCGTGATGGCTGCCGGTGTTGATCATGACGATGTCGCCCTTTTGAATTTTCGGCGTCGCCTTCTCCAGATCCTCGGGCGTAATCACCCCCCACTTGCCCTTGGGAATGGACACCGCCACGCCGGTGCCGAAAAAACGCCACAGCGGATAGTCGGTGAGCGTGGGCGTGTTTTCCTCCACGTGGATGGGCGCATCCATATGCGTGCCGCGATGCATGGTGGTCTCGATTTCGTTGACGCGCACGCCTTCCTTGGCATGGAAATACACGGTGCGCACATTGAGAATCGCAGACGATGGCCATTCGGGCATGCCGTGCCCCCAACGATGGCTCAGGTTAAAAAATTCCAGGGAACTGGTGCTGGTGGGTTTGTTCGCTTGTTTCGGTGCCACGCCTGAATCCATGTTTATCTCCTAAACATTCTTGCCAGATTCGATTCGATACGCCCCGGAGGGGTCCAAGATCGCGGTGAGGCGAATCACACAGGCCTCGCCTTCACGCCATTCCCAGGGAAAGGCATGGAAAGTGCAACGCTTGCCCAACACATCGTCAACATCGCCGCCGACGTTGCTGATGGTTGGAATATTTTTGGATAGCAAATATTTGTGCGCCGGATTCCAATCGGGGAAATCGGCGATCGCCTCGCGCCCGGTGGCTTTTTTATATTCCGGAATGAGGTATTTGATTTGCGGCCCATTGCGATGCGGCCCCATTGAAGTCGCCAGCGGATGATCGATCAAGGCGTTATCGATACCCACCAGTTTCACGCCCTTGGCCGCGAGCCACTGCGCAGCGGCGAGGCTCAAGCCTGGTGCGTAACCAAAGTATTCCTTGCTATCGGCATATTTTCGGTGCCAACCGGTGACGATGAGCACGATGTCGTCGGCCTCGACCTTGGGGCTCGCCGCTTCCAGATCCTTGTCGGTGATCAGCTCCCACTTACCCTTGGGGATATCGAGCACCACGCCCGTACCAAAAAACTTGTCGATAGCCAGATCGCCCACCGCCGGCGCGTTAGGGATCAAGTACAACGGCGCATTCACATGCGTCGAGACGTGCATGGTGGCCTTCCAGGTCTGCGTCATCACGCCGTGTTTGGCGTGGTAGACGCCACGGTGCACGCGTACATCCTCCAAGCCAGGCAGGGTCGGCGAGTTGTAGCCCCAACGATGGCTCAGTTCATAGTGTTGCAACCCGGAATGCGGATCGGCGATGGCGCTCATTTATAACCCCCTACCTAATTTACGACAAATTAATTTTCGACTGCCTTATCCCACGTAGCCAAAGCGGAAAATCGAATTCCATATTTAATATGGGCGTGGCGGATTGGCATTGACCTCGGCAGATCGATATTTACCCTGTTTAACGTCCGGTTTCGAAACGAAACTGCTGTTTGGGGTCGATAACGGCCACCACGCGCAAGGCGCATCCCTCGCCATTGGGCCAACGCCATGGAAACGCAAAGAACGTACAGCGCTTGCCGGTAACCTTATCAATATCGCCTCCAATATTCTCAATCCCCGGAATGCCATTGGTCATGAGAATGTTGTGCGCCGGCTCCCAATAGGGAAAGTCATCCAAAATATCGCGACCGGTCTCGGCCTTGTATTCGTCATTCAAAAACGGTTGGATGGGGCCGGGGCCGTGCGAGGCAAGCACCGTTCCCAAGGGATGATCCAAGGCCTGCACATCGATCCCTACCAGACGCACGCCCTTGGCAACCAGCCACTCGGCCGCTTCTTTATATAAACCAGGCGAATAGGCGAAATAATCCGGGTTGTCGCCCCAGTTGCGATGGCTGCCGGTGTTAATCATCACGATGTCGTTTTTACGAATCTTGGGGCTGGCGCGTTCCAGATCTTTCGGCGTGACCACGCCCCATTTTTTCTTCGGGATAGACACCACCACGCCGGTGCCAAAGAAACGCCACAGTTCATAGTCGGTGATGGTGCCCGAGTTCTCATGCACGTGAATCGGCGCATCCATGTGCGTGCCGCGATGCATGATGCCGTCGTAGGCATTAACGAATGTGCCGTTCAACGAGTGCATCGAATGCACGTGCAAGTTCAACAAAGGCCGCGAAGGCCACTGCGGCATGCCGTGGCCCCAATCGTTGGACAGATTGAAAAATTGCAGCCCGCTGCCGGCGGCCTTGGACATCGCCGCAGCGGCCGAGGTGTTTTTCACTACGGATTTTTTTGCCGCTGCTTTGGTTGTTACTTTTTTGGTTGCTACTGTTTTCGTTGCCACTGTTTTCGTTGCCACTGTTTTCTTCGTCACTGTTTGGGTTGAATTGGTTGCCATGTTTTCCCCGATTCAAGCCGCGCGGCCAGTTTCAAGCCGCAGCGTGCCCGACGGATCGAACATCGCCACCAGCCTCACGTAACAGGCATCCCCCGCCGCCCAGTTCCATGGAAAGCCTTGCAGCGTGCAACGCTTTCCCAACACCTCGGCAATATCGCCACCCACACCTTCGATGGTCGGAATACCTGCAGCAAGTAAAGTGCGATGCGCGACGCGCCATTCAGGGTGATCTTTTTTTGGCTCGCGCCCGGTGGCTTTTTTATATTCGGGCCCAAGATATTTCACTAGCGGTCCATTGCGATGATTGACCAAGGATGTCGCGCAAGGATGATCAATATCGGCCGTATCGATGGCCACCGTCTTCACTTTCTTTTTCACCAGCCACTGCGCCGCCGCCTTGGACAATCCGGGCGCATAACCGAAGTACTCCTTGCTATCGGAAAATTTCTCGTGCCAGCCGGTAACAATAATGACGATATCGTTGGCCTTGATCGCGGGTTTCGCCGCGGCAAGATCTTTGTCGGTCACCAATCCCCACTTGCCCTTGGGAATATCCAGCACCACGCCCGAGCCAAAAAACTTCTCCATCGGAATTTGACCCACGCCCGCGGCGCCGGGCACCAAGTGAAGCGGCGCATTGACGTGCGTCGAAGCATGAAACACGCAAGTGAAGCGCTGCGTCATCACCCCATGCGAACCATGTCGGGAAATCCGCTCAAATTTCATATCGTCGAACCCTGGAAACATCGGCGTGTTGTAGCCCCAGGTGTTGGAGAGTTCGACCAATTGCAAACCCGTGACCGGGTCGATGACGCGTGGCATGAAAGGAAATCCTTGTGAGAGGTAGAGCGGAAGGTACGGCGAAAAACCAGCTTTGAATTATGCCGGAGCGTGGCGACCAGTGTCCAACTGCAATGAGCCAACGTGACGGCCGGGCGAAATTTCTCGGCGATCTATGCAACAAATTTTGAGCGATCTATGCGACCGCCTTCTTGGCGATCTATGCAACCACCTATTGCGTCCAGGACTCGATCTTTCCTCAATCCTTATTTAGTACAAACCCAGACAATGACCTCGCATTTGGGACCGCATTGCCGCTTTGACTTCGATTCGGCCTCGGCGCGCGTTGCGCCACGCGAGACGAAATAGGTTTTTTGATAGGCAGAAAGCGCACCACAACCATTCTTGATCGCCATCACCACCTCGCAATCGGCGTTATTGCATTGCTTCAACGCTTCCACTTTTGCCTCGCGCGCGGTGCGCCGATCCACGGCAAAACCGTAGCTGCCCGATGCGCGGTGGTAGGCGATGGCGCCATTGTCGGAGCGACTGGAAGCATTAGAGCGGGTTGAGGCCGCAAGTGTTGGCTTAAAGAGCGTCAAGCTCAAAACAATCAAAACTAAAATGCGCAACGATGTGGAGTGTCCAATGCGAGCCAACATTCGTGTTCCTTCGCACTATGCGCAATCACGCGCGATTTTGATCACTGTCCGTCAATTGCGTCCGATACCAGTGATCGAAAAGCATTGCGACCCTGAGTTATAATTACGGCTTCGGGGCGTAGCGCAGCCTGGTAGCGTACCTGCATGGGGTGCAGGTGGTCGGAGGTTCAAATCCTCTCGCCCCGACCATTTCCCGCCCTCGCCATTTGATCGAAATTTCTTACGAATTTTCAATTCAATCAAGTGGCACTGAGCAGATCCAAAATTCCGCGCAACTCCTGCCGAAGCAATTTCGCTTCAATGTTCACCTGCGAAGTTGACGCTGATTCGGACACGTCAACTTTGGATGCTTGCCGTGAATTGGGGCCTTGCGATTCATCTAATCTATTTCGCGCGCCACTGATGGTGAACCCCTGCTCATAGAGCAGCTCGCGTATGCGACGAATCAGCAGTACTTCGTGATGCTGGT
Organism: Burkholderiales bacterium; assembly: GCA_046153355.1. Taxonomy (GTDB): domain Bacteria; phylum Pseudomonadota; class Gammaproteobacteria; order Burkholderiales; family SG8-39; genus 2-02-FULL-62-17. Next base: position 2,704 of record JBJXEY010000549.1, on the reverse strand, counting down.
AATAGCGCCGGTTGCCGCGCCGCTTAACCGGCTTTAACTGCGTGAATTCCTGTTCCCAATAGCGCAGCACATGCGGCTTGACGCCGCACAGGTCGCTCACCTCGCCGATGGTGAAATAGCGTTTCGCCGGGATCGGCGGCAGATTAGCCTTGGTTGTCTTGCTGTCCATGCGCCTGCTCGACCATGACCTTTAGTTTCTGGCTGGCATGAAAGGTCACGACGCGCCTTGCCGTGATGGGGATTTCCTCGCCGGTCTTGGGGTTACGCCCTGGGCGCTGCGGTTTGTCGCGAAGCTGAAAATTGCCGAAGCCGGAAAGCTTGACGCTCGCCCCAGCCTCCAAGCCATGGCGGATTTCCTCGAAGAAGGTCTCGACCATATCCTTCGCTTCCCGCTTGTTGAGCCCGACCTTTTCACACAACATGTCGGCGAGCTCGGCTTTCGTGAGTGTCATATTTGCTCCCTAGGCACGCAATTACGCTTCGCTAGTTTCCCCTGCGTTTATGCCCCGCGTTTTCTATCAGCGCAATTTCGCCCCGAATTGAGCCGTGAGGACCTGCATCAATCCCGCCTTGATGGCGTCGGCTTCTTCGTCTGTCAGGGTACGTGCAGTATCTTGAATAACTACCCGGAACGCAAGGCTTTTTTCCCCTTGGGAAATCCCTTTTCCACGGTACAAATCGAACAAACCGAGGCTCTGAACTGCGGCTGGCCGCGCGGTATTCATGGCATCCAGAACATCCTGAACCGGGGTATTTTCCGAAATCAGGACGGAAATATCGCGAATCATCGGCGGAAACTTGGAAACCACGCGATAGGCAGGTATTTCTTCGTCAAGCAAAGGCGCAATTTCCAATTCAAACACCACCGCCGGTTTTGGCAATTCGTATTTGCGTAGTAAGCGAGGATGCAATTCGCCCAGCCAACCTATGTTTTTGCCATCAACCACGATCCGCGCGGTGCGCCCAGGATGCAAGGCGACATGACTTGCTGCTTCGAAGCGCGCGACTTTAGGCAACAACAAGGCTTCGACATCCGCTTTGATGTCGAAGAAATCAACCTGGCGGGTTTCGCTACCCCATTGTTCCGGCAAAGCCGTCCCAAATGCGAGGCCGGCCAAAAACACCGGCTGTCGAAGCGCCGCGACCTGCGAGGGGCCGTCAGGGGCGGCGGCATCGCGCCAGTAGACTCTGGCCAGTTCGAACACTCGAACGCGGTCGGCGCTACGGTTCAAGTTGTAACCGAGATTGGCCACCAGACTGCCGATGAGCGTGCTGCGCATTACCGAGTACTGGGCAGCGATGGGGTTGCGCACGCGAATCGAATCGTCGCGTCCGGCGAAATCTGCCTCCCAGGTTGCATCGACGAAACTGTAGTTAATGACCTCGGTGTAATCGCGCGCAGCGATCAGGCGTCGAAGATCGTGCGCCGAACGTCGCGTCTCACTTAACGCACGCATTGCCGCGGGCGCAAGAGGTGGATTGGCTGGAATACGCTCGAAACCATACACCCGTGCGATTTCCTCGATCAGATCTTCCTCGATGGCAATATCGAAGCGATATGAAGGAGGGGTCACGACGAACGACTCGGTCGCGTCACCGCCGTCGCGAACGAAGCAGAAATTCAGGCGGGTAAATATATCGGCCATTGCGTCCGCATTAATCGGCACGCCAATGACCTTTTGCGCGCGAGCGACGCGCATCGTGACGGGCGCTCGTTTGGGTAATGCCTCGATACGATCCTCGATCACACCGGCTTCGCCGCCGCAAAGATCAAGGATCAGCCGGGTCGCGCGCTCGATGCCTTCAATGTTGTTATTGAAGTCCACGCCGCGCTCGAAGCGATGCGAGGCGTCGCTCGCGAAATTGAAGCGGCGTGCGCGTCCCGCGATCACCTCCGGCATAAAAAACGCCGACTCGAGATAGATATTCTGCGTGCTCAATTCCGCCTTGGTGGAATCGCCACCCATGATACCGGCGAGGCCAATCGGACCACTGCCGTCGACGATACAAAGCACCGTCTCATCCAATTCGACCGTTTGGTCGTTTAATAATTTGACACGTTCGCCTTTGTTGCCAAAACGCACGCCGATGCCACCGGTCAATTTATCCAGATCGTAGACATGCAGGGGACGGCCCAATTCCAACATCACGTAATTGGTGACATCAACCAACGCGGAGATGCATCGCTGCCCGGCGCGCTCCAGGCGTTGCCGCATCCAATCCGGCGTGGGTGCCTTGGCATTGACATTGTTGATCACGCGTCCGGTGAAACGACCGCAGCCGCGCGAATCAATATTGCTCAGAGGTCTTGTTGCTTGGGATGTGGTGGCGACCGCATCAACGTTGGGCGGCTTCATCGAAGCGCCAGTTAAGGCCGCGACTTCGCGCGCCACGCCAAGCAACGACAAACAATCGGCGCGATTGGGCGTTAATTTTAGATTGAAGACATGGTCATCCAATTCCAAAACTTCTCGAATATCGCCACCGACAGGCGCGGTGGTGGCAAGTGCCATCAAGCCCGCATGATCGGTGGACAAACCCAACTCGCGCGCCGAACACAACATGCCCTGGCTTTCTTCGCCGCGCATTTTTGCCGCCTTGATTACAAATGGCTTGTCAGGCGTCTCGCCAGGCAAGGTCGCTCCGATACGCGCGCACGGCGCTTTCATGCCGACGACCACGTTGGGTGCACCGCATACGATTT
>JBJXEY010000523.1:0-25667 GCA_046153355.1 Burkholderiales bacterium | reverse complement strand
TTGTCGAACACCTGTGAATCGGCGTTACGCGGAAAACTGCAGATGATTTTTCGCACCCGGCCGGTGGCAAGCAAGGCCGCGACGCCGGTCTCGCCTTGTCCCGCATTGTTATTGACCACCACCAAGTCCTTGGCGCCTTGCGCGATCAAAGCATCGATGAGTTCATTCGGCATGCCGGCATCGCCAAAGCCGCCAATTAGAACAGTGGCGCCATCTTTAATGCCCGCGACGGCGGCCTCGAGGTTGGTCACGATTTTATCGATCATCGCGACATGACACCGTAAATTGATAGCTTTCTATTTAAACTATGCATAGCTGGCGTTCATAACAATGAAATTTAAATTCCACTTACAGAATACCCATCTACGCCAGACGCAAGAAATGTTCGCGGTAATATTTCAACTCCTCGATCGACTCCTGAATATCGGCCAAGGCTTCGTGTTTGCCGTGTTTGCTCAAACCCTTGGCCAACTCGGGCCTCCAGCGTTTAACCAATTCCTTCAACGTCGAGACATCCAAGTTGCGGTAGTGAAACCATGCTTCTAGCTTTGGCATGTAGCGCGCCATAAAGCGTCGATCCTGACAAACCGAATTGCCACACATCGGCGAGGTGCTGATGGGAACGTACTGCTTGAGAAACTCAAGCATCGCTAATTCCGCGCCTGCCTCGTCCATGGCCGAGGCCTTCACCCGATCGATCAGACCGCTGCGCCCATGCGTGCCCTTGTTCCAGGCGTCCATGCCATCGAGCACGGCATCGCTTTGGTGCACCACCAGCACCGGGGCTTCGGCCAGCGTGTTCAATGCCGAATCGGTGACGATGATCGCCACTTCGATAATGCGATCAGTATCCGGATCGAGGCCGGTCATCTCCATATCGATCCAAACCAGGTTGTTCTGGTCTTGCGGCATGCCTTGGCGCCTTCAGGGTGTGTAAAATCGAATTGTCGCATAAGGATTCTCGGCACACCGATGATCCGGCGATTGTTACCGGCGCCAACACTTGGCGCTCATTATTCGAATAGAGATCCATGCATCCATTCACACTCGCTTTCATCTTGGCTCTGGGTTTGGCAACCGCGGTGAAATTGTGGCTGGCCATGCGCCACGTGCGCCATGTCTCGGGCAATCGGGAACTGCTGCCGCGCGAGTTCGAAGGCAGCATTACGCTTGCCGCGCACCGCAAAGCGGCCGACTACACCGTGGCGAAGACGCGCGCCTCAATGGTCGAAATCGTCTCCGGGGCGTTGCTGATCTTGGTTTTCACTCTGGGTGGCGGTATGCAATCCGTCAGCGCGGGCCTGGAACGCTGGTTCGAATTAGGCGGCTATGCACACGGCATCGCGCTGATCGCCGCGGTAGTGGTGGTAAGCGCCATCATCGATCTGCCCTTTAGCCTGTATCGCACCTTCGTCATCGAGGATCGATTCAATTTCAACCGCATGACGCCGGCCCTGTTTTTGGCGGACATGGCCAAGAACGCCGCCGTGGGCGCGGCACTGGGTATTCCGCTGTTATTTTGCGTGTTGTGGCTGATGGCGCAAATGGGGGAGAACTGGTGGCTATACGTGTGGCTTGCCTGGGTGGGATTTAACCTCTTGATACTTACCCTGTACCCCAGCCTGATTGCACCGCTATTCAATAAATTCAGCCCCTTGGAGGACGCTGCGCTGCGCGAACGTATCGAAGCCCTCTTGTCGAAATGCGGATTTCGCACGCAGGGGTTGTTCGTCATGGACAGTTCGCGGCGATCCAGCCATGGCAATGCCTATTTCACCGGGTTTGGCAGGGCAAAGCGCATTGTGCTGTTCGATACCCTGATACAACGCTTATCGCCCGCGGAAATCGAGGCCGTATTGGCGCATGAACTGGGGCACTTTTCGCATCGCCATGTTTGGAAACGCATCGTGGTGTTGTTTGTATCGAGCCTGGCGATGCTGTGGTTGTTGGGGCAGTTGATCGATCTACCGTGGTTTTATTCCGCGCTTGGCGTGGAGTCAAAGAGCACCGCCATGGCCTTGTTGTTGTTTTTCATTGCCCTGCCTTCGTTTGTTTTTTTGTTGCAACCGGTGGCCAGTTTTTTCTCTCGGGTGCAGGAGTTCGAAGCCGATGCCTACGCCGCCTCGCATGCTCGCGCGGAAGACCTGATTCAGGCATTGGTGAAGTTGTACCGGGATAACGCCGCCACCTTGACCCCTGACCCGGTGCATTCGGCGTTTTACGATTCGCATCCACCGGCGATGACGCGCATCGCACGTCTCTTGCCGGCGCGGGCGTGATCCGCGAATTCGCCAGCCGCTCCTGCCGGCCCCTGGGCGCGGACACCCCACCGATGCCGAGCGCCGCGATTGCCGCCACGCTGCAGGCCTTTCCAGGCTGGGCCTTGGAGCATGGCGCGATCGCGAAGACATTTTCCTTTCCCGATTATTACCAGACGATTGCTTTTGTGAATGCGCTCGCCTGGATGGTTCACGGCCAGGACCATCACCCCGAACTTGTGGTTCGATTCAATAGTTGCCGTGTTGCCTTCGACACGCATTCGATAGGCGGCGTATCAGAGAACGATTTTATTTGCGCGGCGAGAATCGAGGAGTTGTTTGCCTAAAGCAGTGCGCTCGTTAGCATCGACTGGCGCCGGGGCCACTAGCCTCGATGGCGCCTCACGGCAAGGTGAAGTGGTTGCCGCGTTTGGCCGCAATTTCCTAGTCGAGTGCGATGATGGCGAGTTGATTCAATGCCTGCCGCGTGGCAAGACCACCGCGATAGCCTGTGGTGATCGAGTGGTAACCGCGGCATCGGGCGATGGCATTTCGGTGATCGAGACGGTGCTTGCAAGACAGAGCCTTTTTCTGCGCGCCGCGGCGCATCGCGAAAAACTGATCGCCGCCAATGCCACGCAACTCGCCCTGGTGGTGGCCACCGAACCCAGTTTCAGCGATGAGCTGGTTATGCGCGCCTTGATCGCCGCGCGGCATGCCGGCCTGAAAACCCTGGTGGTGCTCAACAAAGCGGATATCGTCGAACAATTGGCGCAGGCGCGCGAACGATTGTTAAGTTTTCAGCGCGCCGGTTATGCGCTAATAGAAGTGTCGGCCTTGGGTGATGTGAGTCTTTTGGCCGATCTTTTAAAAAATGAAAAAACCATCCTTGCCGGCCAATCCGGCATGGGCAAATCCACGCTTATCAATGGACTGTGCCCCGGAGAAAACGTCGCCACCAGATCGATTTCTCATTTTCTTGCCTCGGGGCGCCACACCACCAGCGCGTCGCGACTGTATCGGATTGATGCCAACACTTCGATCATCGATTCACCGGGCATGCAGGAATTCGGCCTGGCTCATTTAAATCGCGCCGCCATCGAAGCCTCGATGCCTGAATTTGCTGCTTATATCGGACAATGCCGATTTCAGGATTGCCGCCATGGGCCAGAACCCGATTGCGCGCTGCGGCGCGCTTTAGCGGAAGGAAGGATCGACGCGCGGCGCTTCGTTTTATTCGAGCGCCTTGTCGCCGGAGGATAACCAACTAAGGAAGGCTTTCGATGCGTCGCGACTTTATCGCACCTTGAACCTCTAGCGAAATACGCTAGCGATACCGAGCAAAAACAACATCACCAGCCACAGCACCAAGGTACGCCATACCAACCCAACAGTGCTATCCAGATGCGCCACATCCGGTTCATCGCCCAGGCCCAATTCGGGGCGTTCGACCAAACCATCGGTATTGCTATAGGGATTACCCAGGCGCACACCCAAGGCACCGGCGCCCGACGCAATGATGATTCCGGCGGTTGCATCCATCCAGCGCGCCGCCTGCGTGCGCCAACAGTAGATGGCATCTTCGAAATCGCCAACGATAGCGAAAGTGATCGCCGCGACACGCGCCGGCACCCATTCGATTAAGGCGAAAGCACGCGCGGAGAATTGGCCGAATGTCGCCAGATCCGGCGTTTGCGCGCGTCCCCAGCGATTGGCCAGGTAGTGACTCAATCGATACAGCAATGCGCCGGCGGGACCGGGCAACAACACGAACCAGAAAATCACCGCGAATACGTTGCTGTAGGAAGCGATCAGGGCCTCCTCGATACTCAAGCGCACCACGCTCTCGGGCGAGAGTTCGCTGCAGTCCTGGCCGCGCCATTGGGAGAGGATGCTACGCGCGCGCGGCAAATCGTCGCCTTTTAAGGCAATTTGGATGTCGGTAAAATAATGACTGAATTGGCGAAAGCCCATGGTGAAATACAGCACCGCAACATTGAATGCCAGGGCAAGCAAAGGGTTCAAATAGCCAAGTAACAGGTGAATAAGCACGGCGCCCAGTACTATGGGCACGATAGCCAAAGCCCAGGCAATCACGCCATGTTGATTTTCACCGGCGTTGAATTGTTGCTCAAAATACGCGGCATACCGCGACGTCGCCGCATGAATCGCGCGGCGGTCCGAAAGAGGGCGCCATTGCTCGATGAGCAGCGCGATAATGAGGGAAATTAAAGCCATGTGTTGCCCGAAAGCCTTGGCGAAGATACCACAAAGGAAAATGCATGACCGCTGATGACAACGTGACGATCTCCCCACCCTTTGGTTATCGCGAAATCGTTCCATTGCAAAAGACTGATCGCGTCTTGATGCCAGGCGGCTCGACGCCGGAATTCTGCAAAGCTACCAACACCTTGGCCATTAGCAGCGGCGAGTTCGTCACCGTGGCGCGCGATTATCCGATTGCCTTTGCCCGCGGTGAGGACAATTCGTACGCGCCGGTTGCGTTGCTCGGTTTGGCCGAGGGACAAAATCTTTTTGTCGATGAGAGTGGCGCCTGGACGCCTGAGCACTATCTTCCCGCCTATATTCGGCGCTTTCCGTTTTGCCTGGCGCGCGTTGTGACCGATGGCAAGACGCGTACTGATCGAATCGTATGCGTGGAAAAATCCTACTTGGATGCCGGCGGAATCGCGCTATACGACGACGCAGGCAAGTCCACCACCAATTGGTCCGCTTTCGAGCAGCTATTGCAAAATTACGAGCGCGACTTGGAACTTACCGCGCAAATGTGCGAGGCCTTCGCCAAGCTCGATCTATTTGAAGCCTTCGAATTCAAAATCATGAATGGCGAGGACGTGGCGCTTGCCATCAAGGGGATGTTTCGTATCGATGAGAAGCGCTTGCTCGATCTCAAACCGGCCAGCCACAAGGCGCTGGTGACTAAGGGTTTCATGGGCAAGATCTACGCGCATTTCTTTTCCTTGGAAAATTTCGCTCGCCTCTACCAGCGTGCCATGGCGCAAGCGGCAGAGCGCGAAAAGAGGCAACACGAACAGATACAAAGATAAAAAATCGGCGATAAGCGTTGCGTTGTCGCACAACGCGGCGTTCAGGACTGCGCCTCGCCCAATAGGAAGCGATGGAATTGAACCAACATCGCCGCCGTCGCGCCCCAGATGTAATGCGGGCCATAGGGAACGGCATCGAACTCGCGCACGCGCCCCTCTCTCACCATGCTGTCGCGGCGGCGATTAGCCGGGTCGAGTAAAAACGTCAACGGCACTTCGAAAATCTCCGCCACCTCGAAAGCATCCAAACGCAGATCGAAGGGCGGCCGCACTAATCCAACCACCGGCGTAACCCGGTAACCGGTGACGGTGGGATGCAGATCCAAGCTACCTAGCACTTCAACATGCCTTCGGTGCAGACCAATTTCCTCCTCGGTCTCACGAAGGGCCGTGGCAATGGGCGATTCATCAGACTCCTCCGCGCCACCACCGGGAAAGCTGATTTGACCGGCATGCGCCTGCAAATGCTCGGTTCGCCGGGTAAATAAGACGGTTAGACCCGCATCGCGTTCAATGATGGGAATGAGCACGGAGGCTGCGCGCAAGGTCTTTATCTCTGCGGGGATCTCCTTCATCATGGAGTTCGCCACGCGCCCCGCGAACCGCGAACGCAGCCACGCAGTATCAACGTTTGCATGCGAGGCGTCGTTTGCCATGGCTAGATGAAACCGCCCGAGCGTTTGAACGTCTGCGTGGCCTCGACTAACGCGGCGAGGATTCCCGGCTCCCACACCGAATGTCCGGCATTGGGAATGATCTTATAAATCGCCTCAGGCCAGGCCGCCGCCAATTCATGGGCGCTCACCAGCGGGCAGACCATGTCGTAGCGTCCCTGCACGATGATGCCCGGAATGTTGGCTAAACGCGAGGCTCGTTCCAGCAGAGAATTTTCGGGGAGAAAAATATTATTCACAAAATAATGTGCTTCGATGCGCGCCAGTCCCAATGCCACCACGTCGCCGGCAAAATAGGCCACCGTATCGGGGCTGGGCAAAAGTGTTGAACAAGAGCCTTCGTACACGCTCCAGGCGCGCGCCGCCGGCATATGCACCGCGGGATCCGGATCGATCAAGCGCTGGTGATAATGGCGCAGCAAGTCGCCGCGTTCTTCCACCGGCAACATTCCGGCTAAGCGCTCCCAAGGATCAGGGTAGACGCTGCGCATGCCATAGAGAAACCAATCGATTTCGCTTTTGCGGCAAAGAAAAATGCCGCGCAATATCAAGCCCAGGCAGCATTGCGGATGAGTTTGTGCATAGGCGAGCGCCAAGGTGCTTCCCCAGGAGCCGCCAAATACCAGCCAACGCTCGATGTTCAAGTGTTGACGCAGCGCCTCCATATCAGCGATGAGATGCGGCGTGGTGTTGTCGCGAAGTTCACCTAAAGGTTTCGAGCGTCCGGCGCCACGCTGATCGAACACCACGATGCGGTAGGCCTCGGGATCAAAAAAACGCCGATGCGCCGCTGTGCTGCCCGCGCCAGGTCCACCGTGCAAAAACACCACGGGAATGCCCTCGGGGTTGCCGCACTCCTCCCAATACATGCTGTGTAGCGAATCAAGGGTTAACATGCCCGAGTCGCGAGCGGACAATTCGGGAAACAATCCCTCGGGAAACGATACCTCTCGCGCGGCGTTCATTTTTTCGAATCGCCGGGCCGCGCATCTTTTGGCGCATTGTCGGAGGACTTTGCCGCCGACTCCTTACCCGGATTTCCCTGCATGACATTCCACCACGCATCGGCTATGGGATTGCTTGATGGCGAGGCTCCCGCATTCCCGCCCATGCCCTGTTGGATCGCCTCTAAGGTTGCTTTCTGCATTTCCAAGCCTTGAATGGTGGCCTGAATCATGGATAGATTCAGGTTCAACCAGTTTTGCACCGACTTGAGATCGGCTATGCGTTTTTCGAGCTCGCCGGGGTCAAAAGTTGGCGTCACCAATCCTGGGAAAGGCAGGCCCATCGGCCCCCACAGCGATTTGAGAAATTGCAGCGGATCTTGATTGGGAGGTGAATTCATCGGTTGCGCTCCAAAAGATGGCATCGAATTAACTAATGCGGCGTAGCGAAAAATTCGCGCACTTCGGCGCGTCGCGCCATGGTGTCGCGATACCCCATATCGATCAAGGCGCCGCAAAAGCCGCGCTCGAATAATAGGTAACTCGCCAGATTGGAGCCATTTCGATTCATTGCGCCAATGCCGCGCAGCAGGAACCGAATAGTCCAGGGCAGATCGCGCAAATAACGCGTGGCGACCCGCTCGATCGGTTGCGAGGGCGAAATGACCAATACCTTTACGGGACGCAATGCGGCACCGCTTTCATGCAAACGCTCTGGCGGGATCATGCTAATGGTGCGGTTGATGCGTTCCACCCGCTCGATATCCACGTAAAGACTATCTAAAAAAATGCTATTCAACGCATGGCCCGCGATTTGCGCGAGGGTCGGATAGGCATTGGCGCGCACCCGCGCCGGATCGTTTACCTGGCGGCCAGTGCTGATCACCAGGATGCGATCGGCCCCCAGATGCAGCGCCGGACTGATGGGCGCGATCTGCCGCATGGTGCCATCGCCGAAATACTCGCGATTGATGCGCACTGCGGGAAAGATAAAAGGCAGCGCCGCCGAAGCCATCAAGTGTTCCACGCGCAAGGGCATGGCGCAGCCAACGCGCTGGCTTCGCTCCCAGGCTTCTACGCCTGGACCACCTTGGTAAAACGAAACGCTTTGCCCCGAGGCATAGCCCGAGCAGGTAATGGAGACGGCGTAGAGACAACCATCGTCGATGTTTTGCTGCACACGGCCAAAATCAAGATTTCGCGACAACATCTCGCCCAGCGGCGCGTTATCCAAAAGCGATACCGGACTGCTGCGTGACAACAACATCATGGCGGCAAGCCAGCGCGCGCCGGTTTTCGCCACGCTCCAAGGGTCGGAACGATAAATATAGTGCACGTGCATGTTCTCCCATACTTCGAGGAGATTGGATACCGCCGCGTCGAAATTATCCGCGTACACCGCGAGGGTGGCCGCGTTGATCGCGCCCGCCGAGGTGCCGCACAGAATCGAGAAAGGATTCTGTTCGGGCATGGGGAGCAATTCTCGAACCGCCTTTAACACGCCCACCTGATAGGCGGCGCGCGCACCACCGCCGGTAAGAATCAACCCGGCCTTTGACTTCGTACCGGCGCCCGGCGTTGTCTCATTGGCCGTCAATTTGTTTTCCGTTGCACGGTTTGCATCATCGCGCCTGCGACCATTGGATCGCGACTAAGGGTACTCATTTAGCAGAACGCAATGTTCAGATTCCATCGAACAGATCGCGACGCACGGCGTTTACATCCACCACGGTCAATGCGGTCATATTGACAATGCGGCGCACCGTGGCGGATGGAGTAACGATGTGCACCGGCCGCGCCGTGCCCAAAAGAATCGGGCCCACGGTGATGCGATCGCCTGCGGCAACCATCAATAGATTAAAGGCGATATTCGCCGCATCCAAATTTGGCATGATGAGCAGGTTGGCATCACCCTTGAGGCGCGAATTGGGAAACGCGGCGCGGCGCAACTCGCCCGACAGCGCGGCGTCGCCGTGCATTTCTCCTTCGACCTCGAGATCCGGTGCGCTCACACGCAATAGGCCGAGCGCCTCGCGCATCTTGCGCGCGCCGGCCGAGTCACTCGATCCAAAGGACGAATGCGAAAGCAGCGCAACCTTGGGCACCAGACCAAAGCGGCGAATTTCCTCCGCGGCGAGCACCGTCATCTCCGCGATTTGCTCGGCGTTGGGGTCTTCGTTCACGTAGGTGTCGCAAATAAAAAGCGTGCGCTCAGGCAGCATCAATACGTTCATCGCGTAATAGTTCTTGGCGCCGGCTCTGCGGCCTATTACCTGGTCAACATAATTAAGGTGCACTTGGTGCGTGCCAAAGGTGCCGCACAACATGCCGTCGGCTTCGCCTTTGTGCATCAACATCGCACCAATCAAGGTGTTGCGGCGGCGCATTTCGATTTGCGCATATTGCTGCGATACGCCGCGTCGCTCGGTAAGACGGAAATACTCCTGCCAGTAATCGCGAAAACGCGGGTCGTTCTCAGTGTTGACCAACTCGAAATCCTCGCCAGGCTTGATTCTCAGGCCATAACGCTCGATGCGCCGTTCGATGACATCCGGGCGCCCTATTAAAATCGGATAGGCCAATTCTTCGTCCACCACTGCCTGCGTGGCACGCAGCACGCGCTCATCCTCTCCTTCGGCGAACACGATGCGCCGGCGCGGCCCCTCTTTGGCCGAGGCGAAAACCGGCTTCATGATGAGGCCGGAATGGTAGACGAATTGCTGCAAGGAATCGCGATAGGCATCGAAATCGGCGATCGGCCGAGTGGCGACGCCCGAATCCATTGCCGCCTTGGCCACCGCTGGCGCCACGATGGCGATCAATCTAGGATCGAATGGCCGGGGAATTAGGTACTCCGGACCGAATTTAAGATTGGATTCCCCATACGCCGCGACCACCACTTCAGATTGCTCGGCGGTGGCCAGCTCCGCGATGGCTCGCACTGCGGCCAGTTTCATGGCCTCGTTAATGGTCGTCGCGCCCACATCCAATGCGCCGCGAAAGATAAACGGAAAGCAAAGTACGTTGTTGACTTGATTGGGATAGTCGGAGCGCCCGGTGGCGATGATGGCATCGGGCCGCGCCGCCTTGGCCAGATCGGGGAGGATCTCGGGTTCGGGATTGGCCAAGGCAAAGATCAAGGGCGTGGGCGCCATTTTCTTCACCATGTCGGCCTTGAGAACACCGCCTGCGGATAATCCCAAAAACACATCTGCGCCTTGGATAATGTCGCCCAAGGTGCGTGCATCGGTGTTGCGCGCATAACGCGCTTTGTTGTCGTCCATCTCCTCTGTGCGGCCTGCCCAAACCACGCCTTTAATATCGGATACCCAGACGTTTTCCATGTTCAAACCCAGCGACACGAGAATATCCAGACACGCCAGGGCCGCAGCGCCAGCGCCTGAGCACACGAGCTTCACACGAGCGATATCCTTGCCCACCACGCGCAGACCATTCAATAACGCGGCCCCGACAATGATTGCAGTGCCATGCTGATCATCGTGAAACACCGGTATGCGCATACGTTCGCGAAGTTTTCGTTCCACGTAAAAGCATTCCGGCGCTTTGATGTCCTCGAGGTTGATGCCGCCAAAGGTGGGTTCGAGCGAGGCAATAATTTCCACCAACTTTTCCGGATCGCGCTCGTTGATTTCGATATCGAAGCAATCGATACCGGCGAATTTTTTGAACAAAACCGCTTTGCCCTCCATAACTGGCTTCGCTGCAAGCGGACCGATGGCCCCCAGGCCCAGCACCGCCGTGCCATTGGTGACCACGCCGATCAAATTCGCCCTGGAGGTCATGTTGCTTGCTTCGGCCGGATCACGGACGATTTCGTCGCAGGCGGCCGCGACACCAGGGGAATAGGCAAGCGCCAGATCGCGTTGATTGACCAGGCCCTTGGTCGCGGTAATCGCGATCTTTCCCGGCCGCGGCAGGCGGTGATAATCGAGCGCGGCTTTTCTTAGCGATTCTTCCATGACGCTCCTTACACGAGATCGGATTTCACGATGTTGAATTACACGCTACGCAAGGCTGCGTTAGCTTCCAATATCATGCCTTACAAATTATAGGGCCGAACCCCGATTACCAACCGGACGGCAAAATTTTCCGCTTCGCCAAACAAAACCGACAACCAGTAGGTAGGGAATCATCTCACTATGAACCCAGCACACTTCGCACGCCGGATGCAAGACATCGAGCCCTTCCACGTCATGGAAGTGTTGCAACGCGCCAGGCAACTTGAACAATCGGGCCGGCGTATCGCGCACTTCGAGATCGGTCAACCCGATTTTGGTGCGCCACAAGCCGTCATCGAAGCGGGTATCAAGGCAATGCGCGAGCAACACCTGGGATACACCCCAGCATTGGGCCTGATGCCACTGCGAGAGTCGATAGCCGCGTATTATTCAAGCCGCTATGGCGTGACAGTCTCGCCCTCCTGTGTCGCGGTGACCACGGGGTCTTCTGCGGCGCTGCTCCTTGCGCTAAGCGCCTTGGTAGGCCCCGGAGACGAGGTGCTGCTTCCTGACCCCTGTTACCCCTGCGCGCGCCATTTGGTTAGCTTGTGCGACGCACGGCCAATGTCGATGTCTACAGACGAGTCAAGCGCCTACCAACCCACCGGGGACCAAGTTGCCGCGGCCTGGCGCGATGCCACGCGCGGCGTTTTGCTCGCTAGCCCATCGAACCCTGCAGGCTCGATTATTGACGCCAAGGAACTCAGTGCAATTTTGTCGGCCGCGAAATCGCGTAGCGGCTTCGTCATCATCGATGAAATTTATGCTGATCTGGTGTATGACGCAAAACCCGTCACGGCGCTGTCGATCTCCCGCGACGCCATCATTGTCGGCGGTTTTTCCAAATATTTTTGCATGACCGGTTGGCGCTTAGGCTGGTTGATCGCGCCGGAAGCGCTGATTCGCGAAGTGGAAAAGCTTGCGCAAAATTTGTACGTCAGCCCGCCGGCCTTGGCCCAATACGCCGCCTTGGCCGCTTTCTTACCCGAAAGTCTTGATGTGTTGGAGCAACGACGAACCGAATTTCGCGAAAGACGCGATTATCTTTTTCATGCCTTGCGGTCAATTGGGTTTGGAATTCCGTTGTTGCCAGAAGGCGCGTTTTATCTCTACACCGATTGCGGCGGTTTTACCGCGGACAGCGAGCAATTCGCCAAGCAGCTTCTCGAACAATCAGGCGTCGCGGTAGCGCCAGGGCTCGATTTTGGCCATCATCGGGCGAATAGCTTTGTCAGATTCGCCTATACGCGCTCGCGAACGGAAATCGAAGAAGGCGTCGACCGGCTATCGCAGGCCTTGGCAAACAGGGGCTGATAAAACCGCTATAGCGTTGGGGCTCGGGCGATCTGCCGGTTGCCACGCATCGCCTGACGCATGCGCTCCTGTTCACCAATCACTTTTTGCGCGTACTGGTTGGTATTGTCAGCCAATGCGCCGTTGTAAATCTGCAAGGCCGATTCAATACTCCCGGATTGACGTATGTACTGCTTGAGAATGCGCGCACCAATCAGGATATTGTTCATCGGATCCAACATGGCCTGAACCCCGCCGAGTTCCTCGACTTTGTCCCAATGGTGCTTGGGGATGACTTGCATCAAGCCCTTCGCGCCAAATTCACTTTCGGCGATGGGGTTAAAACGCGACTCCACTGCCATGACCGATAGCACCAGCAACGGATCTATGCCCACCTGCCGGCTCGCTTCGAACGTTGCGCCGACCAGGTGCTCCAACGGATCGCTCGCCACCCGGTAGCGTTTGGCCAAAAAATTGGCCAGTGATCGGTATTGCTGGTTTTCTACCTCTGGCGAGGCTTCGAAAAGCTGATTGCCTGCGTACCGAATTTGACCAAATGCGATCAGGCGATTGTCCACCGCCTCATTGGCGGCGCGGCCAACCAGCACCACGGAAATTGCCAAAGCCACTACACCGACTATTGCCAGGATATTGTGCACTACGGAAAACGCCTTGCCAGAGCGAAACTCCGCGAACTGCAATGCTACCGATGTGTTCATCGCACACCTCCGTTGCCAACCGTTTCGTCGGTTACAACACGAATCCATAACGACTCGTGTCGCAGCTTAAATAACTATTTGTTTTATTTAACTTTTAAATTTTTCGGAGAGCAACGCACGGGCCTTAGAACGACCAATTACCTGATAAAAACTCAGTGGTGCGAGGACACCTCTTTGAGACTTGATGCGTAACACACCAAAACCCTCAGAAATCAACCCGAAATTTATAGAAAAGTTATTTTAATTAAATACTTACGTCATGTCAAGCAAAACGCTTCGGTCCAATAACCAATCAATTTACCCTGATTGAGTTTTTTCCCGTTTTGCATTGTGCTCCGCAGCAATCTGACCTTAGGATGTGCGCAATATTTCGCTGCGAATCTAGGCTGGTCGCGAGCCCGTTGGGAAGGGCCAAGCGGCAATGGGACTGACCGCCGTCTTGACGCTCGGCGAAGCGGTAGGGCCTTGCACTGGTGGCGTTTGGCTAGTCGACGGGCTAGCCGATTTTGCCGTCGGCTTCGCCTTTTTCACCGGTTTGGGAGCCGGCTTTTTAACCGCGCTTTTTTTCTTGGCCGCTTTACCAACAATTTTTTTGGCAGTGGATTTTAATTTTGCTGGGGCCGATTTTCTTTTCACCGATATTCTTTTCACCGGTTTCTTCTTCGCGACTTTCGCGGGCTTCTTTGCTGCCTTTTTTGCCTTTTTCTTTGTAGCCATGATCCATCCTCCATCAAGAATTTAACGATTCGCCTCTAGCTAAACCTCAATGCCGGTTTGCCACCACGACGTATTTCTTAAATGCCCTACTCCCAGTTAAGCGCCCCTCCGGTTTGATATTCGATGACCCGTGTCTCGAAGAAATTACGTTCTTTCTTAAGATCGATCATTTCGCTCATCCACGGGAAAGGATTATTCGCCCCGGGATAAAGTTGCTCGACGCCGATCTGCTGGCAGCGCCGATTGGCGATATAACGCAGGTACTCCTTGAACATCGGTGCGTTCAAGCCCAACACGCCACGCGGCATGGTGTCCTCGGCGTAGCGATATTCGAGCTCCACGGCCTGCTTGACGAGTTCTTGAATTTCCTCGCGGAACTCGGAAGTCCACAGGTGCGGGTTTTCCATTTTGATCTGGTTGATAAGATCTATACCGAAATTGCAATGCATCGACTCATCGCGAAGGATGTATTGATATTGCTCCGCCGCGCCGGTCATTTTGTTTTGCCGCCCCAAGGCGAGGATCTGGGTAAATCCCACGTAAAAGAATAGACCCTCCATGAGGCAGGCGAACACGATTAGGCTACGCAGCAATTTCTGATCGTTCTCGGTTGTACCGGTTTTAAAATTTGGATCGGTCAAAATATCGATGAAGGGAATGAGAAACTCATCCTTGTCGCGGATGCTGGCGATTTCCTGATAGGCGTTGAACACTTCACCTTCATCCAGCCCCAGGCTTTCAACGATGTATTGGTAGGCGTGGGTGTGAATGGCCTCTTCGAAGGCTTGCCGCAGCAGATACTGCCGACACTCCGGCGCCGTAATATGCCGGTACGTACCCAACACAATGTTGTTCGCGGCCAGGGAATCAGCGGTGACGAAAAACCCGAGGTTGCGTGTGACCAGACGGCGTTCGTCGTCGGTGAGCCCATTGGGGTCTTTCCACAGCGCGATGTCGCGGCTCATGCTGACTTCTTGCGGCATCCAATGATTGGCGCAAGCCGCGAGATATTTATCCCAAGCCCAATTGTATTTAAACGGCACCAGCTGATTGACGTCGGTGCCGCCATTGATTACGCGTTTATCATCAACCCGAATGCGACGAAATGCCGCCGCCGGGACTGTTTTGGACAAATCGCCGCTGATCGACGCCGGCGATGGCGGCATGAAACCCTGGCCGGTCTGAATCGCAAAGCCCGGCATCTTGGCAACACCTGTGTCGTCTTCAAAAGAAAGCATAGTTATCCCCTTGCTCGCCAATTATTGGTTTTATTGGTGCGGGTTTCGCCCATTGAAGCTTGCGACATCATTGGCACGCCTCGCACTCGGGATTGTCGATGGCGCAAAATTTTGGCGACTCGGGCTCTGCCTCGGCCCTTTGTTCCGGATTACCGCCAGAGGACACCGAGTTGAGTTGACTCGAGGTCACTGTTGACTTCTCCGCGTGTGTCGCGCCCAAGGCACGCAGGTAGTAGGTCGTTTTTAAGCCACGCAACCAGGCAAGTTTGTAAGTCTCATCGAGTTTTTTACCCGAGGCATTGGCGATGTAGATATTGAGCGACTGCGACTGGTCTATCCATTTTTGCCTACGCGCCGCGCACTCAACCAGCCACGAGGGTTCCACCTCGAATGCCGTCGCATACAGGCGCCGCAATTCGGCAGGGATACGATCAATGCGCGACAGGTTGCCATCGAAATATTTCAGATCGGCGACCATGACCTCGTCCCATAGACCCAGGCGCTTGAGATCCCGAACCAGGTATTCGTTGACCACCGTGAATTCGCCCGATAGATTCGATTTGACATAGAGATTCTGGTAGGTCGGTTCAATCGAAGCGGATACGCCAATGATGTTGGAAATAGTGGCGGTGGGTGCGATCGACACGGAATTGGAATTGCGCATGCCATGTTTCGCTATGCGTTCGCGCAGCGCATTCCAATCCAAGGTGGAGGATTCATCCAGTTCAACAAATCCGCCGCGCGCCTCGCGCAATAGAGCGAGGGTGTCCTGTGGCAGGACACCCTTGTCCCACAATGAACCCTTGAAACTGGCGTAACGCCCTCGCTCCTCGGCAAGAAGCGAGGATGCCCAATAGGCGTGATAGGCAATTGCCTCCATGGAACGATCGGCAAATTCCACCGCCTCTTGTGAGGCATACGGAATACGCAGCGCATGCAGGCAATCCTGGAACCCCATCGTCCCCAAGCCTACCGGCCGGTGGCGCATATTCGAGCGGCGCGCTTTTTCCACCGCGTAGTAATTGAGATCGATAACGTTATCCAGCATTCGCATGCCGGTGGAGATAGTTTTGGCCAACTTGTCGTGATCCAGGCCATAACCATCGGCAGTCTTCTTCAGATGCGCCACCATGTTGACCGAGGCGAGGTTACATACCGCAATTTCTTGGTCGCTGGTGTTGAGCGTGATCTCGGTGCAAAGGTTGGAGCTGTGCACCACGCCTACATGCTGCTGCGGCGAACGAATATTGCAAGGGTCTTTGAAGGTGATCCATGGATGCCCGGTCTCGAAAAGCATCGAGAGCATTTTTCGCCACAGGTCCACGGCACGAACTTTTTTGAACAGTTTCAGTTCGCCCCTGGCAGCTTTGTCTTCGTACCCCACATAGGCGGTCTCGAAGGGTTTGCCAAATTTATCGTGCAAATCTGGAACGTCGGAGGAACTGAACAAAGTCCATTCGCCGTTATCCATGACCCTGCGCATGAAAAGATCCGGGATCCAATTCGCGGTATTCATGTCGTGGGTGCGGCGGCGGTCATCGCCTGTGTTCTTGCGCAACTCGAGAAATTCCTCGATGTCTAGGTGCCAAGTCTCCAGGTAGGAACACACCGCGCCTTTACGCTTACCACCCTGGTTCACCGCCACCGCGGTGTCATTGACAACCTTCAGAAACGGCACCACGCCCTGCGATTTGCCGTTGGTGCCTTTGATGTGCGAACCCAAGGCGCGCACTGGCGTCCAATCGTTGCCCAGGCCCCCGGCATATTTTTGCAACATGGCGTTTTCCTTGATGGCTTCATAAATGCCATCAAGCTCGTCGGAAACTGTTGTCAGGTAACAGGAAGACAATTGCGAACGCAGGGTGCCAGCGTTAAACAGCGTCGGCGTGGAGCTCATTAAGTCGAACGAGGACAACACGTTATAAAACTCGATGGCGCGTGCCTCGCGGTCGATTTCGTTCAACGAAAGGCCCATTGCAACGCGCATGAAAAACACTTGCGGCAGTTCGATGCGTACTTCCTCAATGTGCAAAAAGTAGCGGTCATACAATATTTGCAGGCCGAGATAGCCAAATTGATGATCTCGCGAGGCCTCCAAAGCCTTACCCAGTTTCTTGAGATCAAAGGTACCCAGACGCGGATCGAGCAGTTCCGCCTGAATGCCGCGTTTAATAAACTGTGGGAAATACTCGGCATAGCGCTTTTTCATCTCCGCGTGAGTGACCTCTTCGCCAAGCACCTCGCGACGTATGTTGTTCAGAAGCAGGCGCGCCGTCACATAGCTATACGCCGGCTCTTTCTCGATCAACGCCCTGGCCGACAGAATGGAGGATTTGCGTACCTCTTCTGCTGGCACCCCGTCGTATAGATTTTTCAAGGTCTCCTGAAGGATATGCTTTGGATCGACGGCATCCCCCAAGCCTTCACACGATGTCACGATCAGTTCGGACAGCGCCTGGGTATCCAATGGGCGTCGCACCCCATCTTCTAAAATGGTCAACTTTGCGGGTGCCGCGCCGCCTTTTTTCTGCGCCGATTCTTTGGCTCGCTCAGCATTGCGTTTTTCGCGATATAAAACATATGCCCTAGCCACCTCGTGCTCGCCCGAGCGCATCAGGGCAAGCTCGACCTGATCTTGAACGTCTTCGATGTGAAAGGTACCGCCACCTGGCTGGCGCCGAACCAGAGCGTTAACCACGTGGTCGGTTAAGCCCGCAACAATTTCCCGGACCCGCGCCGAAGCCGCCCCCTGCCCCCCGCCTACGGCGATGAAAGCCTTGGACATTGCCACCGAAATCTTGCCGGGCTCAAACCCCACCACGGCGCCATTGCGGCGAATAATCTTGTGTTCGGCCAAGGTTCGGCCCGACGTAGTTTCGCCTCTTGATTCGGGCAAACCGCCGCCAACAACCGTATGGGATTTCGATACTTCAGCGGCAATCTGCATTGGCGTTTTCTCCTTTTTTGAATTCCGGCTCGCGCTCTTTTTTCCAGGCGATTGTGTCGAATCTGACCTAGACCGCCTGTTTGCTCGGACCACAATATATAGTACTTTGGACGCGGCCTGCAACTAATTCTAGTGGGTTGGAATTGGCGAGGCAAGTTATTGTTTGATCAGGCCAAATGCCAAAACGACAGGCCTAATCGGCGCCACTGACCAGTGCCGCGCCGATCAAGGGCAGTCGTGGACAATTAGCGGCCTGGCGCCGATTTGGGCGGGAGTGATCGAACTACTTGCGCGACAAGGAGTGGCGAATCGATTCACTTCGCGTACGAGTGTCCAGCATCGAACGAAACAATTCCCAGCGAAATGCCGGGCCCGGGTCGGTTTTCCTTCCCGGCGCTATGTCGCTATGTCCGACAAAATGCGCAACGGGATAGCGACCAACAATCTGCACGCATAAGAGTACCAATTGCCGGTATTGCGCGGTGGTATAGGGTTGGTTGTCCGTTCCCTCCAATTCGATGCCGATGGAAAAATCGTTGCATCGTTCGCGACCGTCCCAAGCAGAAATACCGGCGTGCCAAGCGCGCCGATCACAGGCCACGAATTGAATCAGCGCGCCACCTCTACGGATCAAAAAATGCGCCGACACGCGAATTCCACGCAGGGTGGCAAAACTTGGGTGTGCGGCGCCATCGAGTCGGTTGGTAAATAACTTTTCGATCGCAGCCCCGCGAAACTCACCCGGCGGTAGGCTAATGCCGTGAACCACAACGAGGTCGACCGTCATTGCTTCAGGTCGCGCATCCTGATTGGGCGATGGGCATTGGCGAGCACGATAAAGCACGCCACTTTTCGACCAATTTGCTTTTGAATTTAGCTTGAGCATCCCACCCATTCCCCGTCAGAGGAAAACGCACACGCACCGATTACCGAAACATCACTCGAACCGGCTCAGCGAATGTTCAGTCTTTCCATCCGGTAGCGCAATGCTCGAAACGTGATGCCGAGCAATTTTGCCGCCGCCGTGCGATTGAAACGAGTCTTGTCCAGGGCATCGAGAATGGCTTCGCGCTCCAATCGATCCAAATATTCCGGCAATGGTGACTTGCCATGTTCGAATGTCGGCGAATCCCCGCCCAATGAGGATGGCGCCAACTGCAACTCCTCCACATCGATGGTGTCCCCCGAGCTAAGCGCTGCGGCTCGCTCGAGAATATTTTCCAGTTCGCGCACATTGCCCGGGAAGCCGTAGTCTTCAAGCGCCTTTTGCGCTCTGGGAGATAGCTTCAACACCTTGTCGGAATTGTTCGCCTGGCGGGCAAGAAACGCATCGACCAACAAACCCACATCCTCGATTCGCTCCTTAAGCGAAGGCATCTTAAGCTCAATTACCGCCAACCTGTAGTAGAGATCCTGACGGAACCTGCCTTCGGCGACACAACTCTGCAAATTCTGATGTGTCGCGCTGATGAGACGAACATCGACCGGCTCTTCGCCCGTCGCGCCAACTTTTCGGACCATTTTTTCCTGCACCGCGCGAAGTAATTTCACCTGCATCGGTAGAGGCAAATCCGCGACCTCGTCCAAAAATAGCGTGCCTCCGTTCGCGGCGTGAAAAAAACCATCGCGATCCGTATCGGCGCCTGTAAATGCGCCTTTTCGATAGCCGAAGAATTCACTTTCAATCAGATTTTCCGGGATCGCGCCACAATTGACCGCGACGAAGGGTTTTTCCGCCCGTGCCCCTCCACCATGAATCATCCTCGCCGCGAGTTCCTTGCCACTTCCGGATTCGCCGGTGATGTAGACAGGCGCCTGACTTCGCGCCAGTTTTTCTATAATAAGTCTGACTTGGGTAATCGCCGGGCCCTCACCCAACATGCGAGCCGCGGTATGCGAGGTGGTGTTTGGGCGCGCGGGCAGATGCAATGCGGATTTGACCAAAGTGCGCAGTTGTTCTAACGACAATGGTTTGGTCAAATAATCAAAGGCCCCCGCTTTCAATGCGGCAACCGCGTTCTCCGCGCTGCCGTACGCGGTGATTACCGCGACCGGAAGATCCGTGCAGTTGGCGCCAATGTGCCTGACTATTTCCAGTCCTTCGCCATCGGGCAGCCGCATGTCGGTTAGACAAAGATTGAATTCGCGCTCCGCGAGACGACTCTTAGCCTGCGCTATGCTGCCAACAGCTTCCACGTCCAATCCCATGCGAATCAGAGAAAGCTCCAGAAGTTCGCGGATATCGGCTTCATCGTCCACCACCAACACTGCATTGTTGGTAAGCGCGCGTTGCTCCGGGCGTCGACTTGCTAGGTGAGTTGCCATTGAATTCGAAAATCCGCACCATTGAATTTATTAATGTAGTCCAAGCTTGCGCCGTTCGCGGCGCAAAGTTCTCGAGCGATGTACAAGCCAAGTCCAGTTCCGCTGGAAAAAGTGGTGAAAAATGGCTCGAAAAGCTGCCCTTGCAAATTTATCGGAACGCCATCGCCGTCATCTTCTACGTGCAATTCTACGCGTTGGCCTTGGCGCGCGACTCTGACGCGAACGCTACCAAGCTCTTTTCTAGAATGCCTCAAGGCATTGCGCATCAAATTCCAAAGAACTCGATGCAAATGTGTCCTGTCAAATAAAACGCTTACCTGGTCGGGGTCTTCCATCGCCACGACGCCTTGAGAGATCGATTCGTTTCGCGAAAACTCCTCGACGAACGCGCGTAAATAGTCACCTAGCAAAATCCGTTCAACCTGCACCCGATCACTTCGTGACAACTCCAGAATATCCTTGACCATGCGATCCAGACGCCGCGCGTTTTCCTGGATGATGGTCACCAACCGGTTCAGGGAATCAGCTCTCAAATCCTCCCTTAGTAGGTCGCCCGCATGGGTAATCGCAGACAAAGGATTGCGTATCTCATGCGCGATATTCGCGGTAAGTCTGCCCAATGCAGCGAGCTTGAGTTGCTGGGCCTGTTCCTGTTGGCGCGACAAATCCTCAAGAAACAACAGGGCGAAGCTACCCCCATCTACACCGGCCTCGACGAATCTGGCCCTCACCAGTTTGTTGCTCGGAGAAATTTGAAACGTCACGCTCGCATTGCCTTCGCCGTCGCGCCATTGACGCATAAAAGCGGCGAGTTGTTCCGAATAACGTTCTATTTGATCGAGTTCCGGCGCGCCTTCCCCGATGATTTCGACAATTTTTCGATTGTGCAGTCTGACCAATCCGTTGGCGTCGATAACCATGATGCCCACTTCGACGTCCTGAATAACCAGTTGATTGATGCGCAGCTGATTGGCCAGGTCGGCTCCCCGCAAGCGCGCAACACGCTCGTTCTGAATTAACCTTTGCGCCAGTTGATTGGTGATAAGCGCAGTTGCAAAAAATCCAATCGAGAGCAATCCGGGCTGTAGGTAACTTGCAGTAGCTTGATCGAATACCAGCACCCAATAACTTTGCTCGATCAACATGGCGATCGAGGCCATCGCCGCGAAAAACAACATTAACGTGCCGCGGCTTACCAGGGCCGCGCCAGCAAGCGAAATAAGCAACATCACGCCCAAACCGCTGCGAAATCCCGACGAGGCATACATGAGCAGCGTAATCGCGGCGACATCGACCAAGACATGGATGGTCAACTGCACATTGAAAAAGGTTTTCCACCGTCGCATCGCGAAATGGAATACCACTGCCGCGACGCTATAGGTCGCGCTAACGCCGGTGAAAATCTTGAGGTTGTGCCCGCCAAGGCTCAAGGAATCGCGAAAAACGACGGCCACCAGCAGCGCCAATATCGCCACCGCGCTTCGGTAAAAATTGAAGTACCTAAGGGAAGCCCAGAACGAATCCAAGGTTTCGGGTCTGCGCGATGTGGGGAGGAGTTCGCGAGCGGATTCGTCGGACAATTGGTCCGCCCTATCTAGAACCGGAATTCGCATGTTCCTTGCAACAATAAATGCGCCCATCTATTTCGAGGGCATCGGCCTGGGGAAGATGCAATCCGCAAGATTCGCAAGCGACCATGGAATCAATTATCGCCGGAGTATCGGATTTCGCGCCAGGCGGGCGTCGTGCGGCCCTCACCAACAAATAGATCGCCAGCAGGATCAAAAATAGCACTATCCATTTGCCCATGTCGGCCTCGCCGTTAGATAACCATGCCTTTTAAAACGGGCAAGGTTTAAAGCATATCGTCATGGTGTCGACACTGTCGACCATAAATGGTCGGGGTGAGAGGATTCGAACCTCCGACTCCTGCGTCCCGAACGCAGTACTCTACCAGGCTGAGCTACACCCCGATTGTTTATGCTTTGTGGCGAATTCCCCGATGAAAACCCATCCTCGGACCCGATCATTTGAGATCAAGAATCTGCACTCGATTCGTCAGGATCAAAAATAGATGCGGGAGGCGAATTGTATATCAGTCAACGGCGCGCAGAAAACGCGATTCATCGCGGAATTAGTGTCGAGTATTCGCATTCAATCGTCCAAGCGAAAAATTTCGCCACTGTAGGTTTGACACTGATCGATTGCTAGTGATTGCGCGCCACCGCAAAATTCGCAAGCCCCAGCAAACAATCTCTGCTTGTCGATTGACCTAACCTCGCAATGCTATCGCGCGCCAATTGAGCCTCAATTCGAGCCTTGTCTTGAGCGTAGGCGATAGCGTCCGAGGCCGCAATGACCTCAAGTACGATGGGAAAATCTTCGCGTCCGCCATGTTCAATAGCCTTGCGAACAATGTTTGCTTGCTCCTGCGTCCCATTCTGAATTACGCGGATCAACGGTAAAGTAGGTTTGCCCTCGCTTAAGTCGTCGCCAAGACGTTTTCCCGTTTCTTCGCTGTCGCCGCTGTAATCCAATACATCGTCGATCAACTGAAACGCGGTACCCAGATGCATGCCAAATCTAGCCAGACTGGATTCGTCATCCGCGTTCGCGCCACCAATGATCGCGCCGATTTGCGCTGCAGCCTCGAACAATTTGGCCGTCTTTCGTTTTATAACCTCGAGGTAATCGAGTTCTGAGATGCAAGGATTTCTTGTGTTGAGAAGTTGCATAACCTCTCCCTCGGCAATCGTATTGGTCGCGTCGGCCAGCACCGACATTACGCGGGTATCACCAGCGGATACCATCATTTGAAACGCCCTTGAATAGAGAAAATCTCCAACCAAAACACTGGGCGCGTTACCGAATTGTGCGTTGGCGGTAGTTCTCCCGCGCCGCAAATCGGATTCATCGACAATGTCGTCGTGTAACAGCGTTGCGGTATGAATAAACTCGATTACGACGGCCAGATCGTGATGGGTGGTCCCTTTGTAGCCGAAACATCCCGCTGCTAAGAGCACCAATGCCGGACGCAAGCGCTTGCCGCCACCTGCAATAATATGCTTGGCTATTTGCCGAATAAGCGGAACATCCGAGCCAAGTTTGCGCTCGATTAGCGCGTCCACCGAGCGCATATCCTCGGCAATGTGGGATCGTATGTCGTTTAGTTGCAACACTGGACTAGCTTTGGATGGTAATGAGGGGCCAAATTGGGACATTCAGCCGAATAACGTTCCGAATTTACTAACGGGCGAATATCCTATTGTTTTTGCCAACAACTCGTCGCGGTTTTTCGCCCGGCGGAACATCTCTAAACCTTATCACAGTTTTTCTTTGACCTCTATCATAAGGTTATGTATAATTTAATGTTTTCTGGTTCAAGGCGATAGATATGTACGCTGTAATTAAATCGGGCGGGAAGCAGTATCGGGTAAGCACTGGGCAGAAGCTTAGGGTCGAAAAAGTATTGGCCGGGGTTGATTCGGAATTGATTCTGGACCAGGTGTTAGCAATTGGCGAAGGCGACGATCTCAAGATTGGCGCGCCATTCTTGGCAGGGGCCGCAGTCAAGGCTAAGGTATTGGCGCATGGCCGTGCCGACAAAGTGACGATATTCAAAATGCGTCGGCGCAAGCATTATCAGAAGCGTCAAGGTCATCGTCAAAGCTACACGGAAATTCAAATCACCGGAATTTCGGCCTAATTTACTTTTTTACTTAGGCATCAGGTAATCATTTAGGCCTGTAGTGCGGAATCTTTGGGTTCCCGCCAAGGCTGACGACAAATTGGAGAAATTGCATGGCACATAAAAAAGCCGGGGGAAGTTCCCGAAATGGTCGCGACTCAGAATCTAAGCGCTTGGGCGTCAAGCGCTTTGGCGGTGAAGTGATTCGAGCGGGCAGTATCATTATTCGTCAGCGTGGCACTCGGGTACATGCAGGCGAAAATGTCGGCATGGGCAGGGATCACACGCTTTTTGCAAAAATTGAAGGCCGAGTACTTTTTGGCGTTCGTGGCCCCAAGCAAAAAAATATCGTAAGCGTCTTGCCGGCCTGAATGTATTGAACTCCGGTAAAGCCCTATCGAACGATAGGGCTTTTTTGTTTTACGGCACTTAAAGTCCAAGATATGAAGTTCATAGATGAAGCCATAGTTGAGGTATTTGCCGGCAAGGGTGGCAACGGGGCCGTGTCTTTTCGTCGCGAAAAATATATCCCTCGAGGCGGGCCCGATGGCGGCGATGGTGGACGAGGTGGCAGCATCTACGCCATAGCGGACCGCAACATCAACACTTTAGTCGACTATCGATTTGCGCGACTGCACCGCGCGCGCGATGGAGAGCGCGGCGGCAGTTCGCAGTGCAATGGCGCTGGCGCAGCGGACGTGTATCTTCGCGTTCCAGTCGGTACGGTTATAAACGATCTGGAAAACGAAGCGCTGGTCGCGGACCTGTCCGCGCACGATCAGGTAGCCCTACTCGCCAAAGGGGGGCGGGGTGGGATGGGAAACATGAATTTCAAATCCAGCACCAACCGAGCTCCTAGGCAATCAACGCCAGCCGAACCGGGAGAACAACGCCGCCTAAAACTTGAATTGAAAGTTCTCGCCGATGTCGGGCTTCTGGGTTCGCCCAATGCGGGTAAATCGACTTTTATTCGCGCCGTGTCCAGTGCCCGCCCCAAGGTCGCCGATTACCCGTTTACAACTTTGCAACCGCATCTTGGCGTGGTGCGCGTCGACACTGATCGAAGCTTCGTGGTCGCGGATATTCCTGGCCTCATTGAGGGTGCCGCCGAGGGAGCAGGTCTGGGGCATCAGTTTTTAAAACACTTGCAAAGAACACACCTGCTCCTGCATCTAGTAGACATTGCGCCATTCGACCCTGATACGGACCCGGTGACGGAGGCCAAAGCTATCGCGCAAGAACTCAAGAAATATGACCAAGAACTGTTTCTCAAGCCGCGATGGTTAATCCTAAACAAGGTCGATCTGTTGGATCCGAAAGAAGAACAAAAAAAAGTCAAAGCATTCGTTAAATCATTGCGTTGGAGCGGTCCTTGTTTCGCGATTTCGGCGATCAACGGCAAGGGATGCAAGGAGTTGACGTTCGAAATCATGGCGTTCGTTGAAAATAAAAATCGAGAACTCTTGGCCGAATGAACCCATTTCGAAAGATCGTCGTCAAGGTCGGAAGTTCGCTGGTCACCAACAATGGTGCCGGATTGGATGTGGCAGCGATAACTCGTTGGGCGACGCAACTTGCCACGCTTCGATCCAGGGGCATATTGGTCGCGCTGGTATCCAGCGGCGCGATTGCCGAAGGCATGCAACGGCTAGGTTGGCAACGCCGGCCACAGGAAATTCACAGATTGCAGGCGGCCGCTGCGGTTGGACAAATGGGTCTGGTTCAAGTCTATGAGAGCAGTTTCCGCGAGCATCGACTAGGGACGGCCCAAATATTA
>JBJXEY010000444.1:0-3618 GCA_046153355.1 Burkholderiales bacterium | reverse complement strand
GGCGAAAATTTGTGCGTTAAATTCTCTGTGCTATTGTGTGCAAACTGACAGGTCAGACTTGGTGGGGTGAGTGCTTTGCGATTCATTGGTCGATTGCTGCTGGTTCTTTTCCTACTGATCATTGTCGGCCTCGTTGCCGTCTATGTGCTCGAACCTTTTGCACCAGCTGTGCAGATCAGCGATCCAGCGCCTGAAGGCATTCGTATCAGCGAGAACGGCCTGCTTGCTAATTACTATCCCGGCAAAGGTGAAGGTCAGCATGCGGGTATCATGTTACTTGGCGGCTCTGAAGGCGGGCTCGGTGCGGGCGTTACGCGCATGGCCAAGTCGTTGCAGGAGAATGGGTTCTCTGTGTTGCATGTTTCCTATTTTCGGGCGCCAGGACAATTGAAGAGACTTGAGTTTGTGCCGCTCGAACTTTTCGATCGCGCGCTCGAGTGGTTGAAAGCGCGCCCCGATGTTGATGGAACGCGCCTTGCTGTGATGGGCGGATCGAAAGGCGCTGAGGCTGCTTTGATCATCGCGACACGTCATCCCGAATTGCTCGCTGCAGTGGCGGGGATGCCGTCAAGTGTCGCTTGGTCGGGCATCGACTGGAATTTCATGAACTACTTCATTGATCCGCCCGGCGGGTCGTGGTCGCTTGGTGGAAAAGCCATTCCCTATTTGCCGATCACTGGAGAGTATGCGTCAAAACTGAGCGATCTTTACGAACAGAGTCTCAAACATTTGCCGGCGCATCCCGATGCTGTCATTCCGATTGAAAGGGGCAAAGCGCGCGTGTTGCTCATATGCGGAGAGATGGATACGCTCTGGCCTTCCTGTCCGATGGCACGGCAAGTTGAAGAACGGGCTGTGCGATTTGGCGTGCCGCAAGTCACGCTTCTTGCTTACGCACAGGCGGGACACGCCGTGATGGGATTGCCGATCGACCGAGCTGAACCACGCTTTGACTCACTCGATTCTTTGGGCGGAACCGATGAGGGCAACAACGCGGCGCGTGAGGATGGATGGCCGAAGATTGTGGCTCATCTGAAATCGGCTCTGGCGTCGCAATAAGCGCCGATTACTTCGCGTCGGCGGTTTTCTTCGAAGGATTTGATCCCGCCTGGTCAAGCAAGAAGGCTGCGATCATTGCTGATTCCTCGACCGCACCGAAGCGGCCGCTGTCACCAGAATGGCCGGCGGTCATGTTCGTCCGGAAGATCAAGGGATTAGAATCCGTCTTGAGGCGACGGATTTTTGCGACCCACTTGGCCGGTTCAAAATAACCGACCTGGCTATCGTTGTACCCGGTTGTCACCAAGATGGCGGGATAAGCGCGCCGTTCAACTTGGTCATAAGGAGAGTAGCTCAACATGTAACTATAGTCGCCAGGTTCCGCCGGATTGCCCCATTCGTCGTATTCAAACGTGGTGAGCGGAATGGAGTCGTCGAGCATGGTCGAGACGACATCGACGAAGGGAACTTGGGTCACAATCGCCTTGAACAAGTCTGGGCGCATATTCGCAATGGCGCCCATCAACAAGCCACCCGCACTGCGGCCCATGGCGAAGACGCGTTTCGCATCGACAACGCCAGTCTTGCCCAATTGCTCGGCGACAGCGATGAAGTCCGTGAATGTATTCTTCTTGTTGCGGAGTTTTCCGCCTTGATACCAGGCATCGCCCATTTCGCGCCCGCCACGGACGTGCGCGTAGGCCAATACAAAGCCACGATCCATAAGGCTTGGCCACCGCGTTTTGAAGATGGGTTCGTTGCTCGAGCCATAGGCGCCATAGCCGTAAATGAGGACGGGGTTCTTACCGCGTTCGAATTTGTCCCTGCGATAGGTGATCGTCACCGGAATTTGCTTGCCGTCCTGGGAGGCTACAAAAATGCGCTCGACCTCATAGGCCCGGGAGTCAAATCCAGGAATGGTGTGGCGTTGGACTTCCTTCTTGGTGCCGGTCGCCAGGTCGTAGTCGTAAATGACTTCGGGATGCGCTGGGGATGAGAACGCATAGCGCAAGGCAGGTGCATCGGCGTCGAGATTGCGCAATCCCGGGAAATTGTGGTGATCGGAGAATGACATGTGGCCGGCAGGCGCGTCTGCATCGATTAAGCGCTCAGCGCCGGACTTTAGTTGGCGTACTCGAATGCGGGAACCGCCGTTTGACCACTCATCGAGTGCAATGAATCCCCGCACGACTTCGAACGATTCAATGTAGACGCCGCGCTTTTCAGGAACGAGTTCGGTCCAATTTGAAGGCTGGGCAAGTGGCGCCGTCATGATGCGATTGTCTGGCGCATTCGCATTCGTTCGAATGTAGAACTGGCCACCGATTTCGTCGGCGTCGTAGAGCACGCCCTTCGTGCGGCCCCTTAGCGTTGTCCATTTACTGTCTGGCTTGGTTGTGTCGAGAAAGAAGACTTCGCTGGTGTTCGTCTGGGTCGAGGAAAGCAGAAGGACCTTGCCGCCCTTGGATTTTGAAAGCGAAAGCTCAAATTCTTGATCTTTTTCTTCGAAGACCAGCTTGTCAGTCTTCGCATCCGTACCGACGACATGACGCATCAGCCGGTATGAGCGCGCAGTGCCGGGTTGAAGCTTTATGTAGAACAACGATTTGTTGTCGGCGGAAAACGCAAGATCGGAGGCTGCGTGCTTCAATTGATCTTTGAGATTGGCGCCCGTGCGCATGTCGCGCAGAATAATGTTGTGCCAGCGGTCTCCTGAGTAATCGACAGCATAGGCAAAAATTGATCCGTCGGGAGAGGTCGTGTAGTTATTGATGACGAATTGGTCATGACCGTGCCCATATTGCTGGGCATCAAGGAGAACTTCCTCTGGGCTTGCCATCGTGCCTTTGCGGCGCGCGATCACGGGAAAGTCGGCACCCTGAGCATAGCGCTCATAATACCAATAGGCGCCATCCTTGAAGGGTGGTGTACCTTGAATGGCCGCGGCGCGTGCTTGAATTTCATCGCGCAGTTTGTGCTGAAGCTCGCCCGTGTGGGCGAGTGCTTCGGCCGCGTATTTGTTCTCTTGCTCGAGGTACGAGAGAACCTTCTCGGTATTCTTCTCGTTCAGCCAATAATAATAGTCGGTGCGTTTGGCGCCGTGCGGTGCGATCAACACCGTGCCCTTCATCATGGCGTAAGGCGGGAAGCCTGGCTTGCGATCGATGGCAAGTCCCGGCGTCGTGGCAGTCGCGGCCTGAGGGGTGGTCCCGGTTTGCGGGCCCGTGGGCATCAAATCCTCGATGCTGGTACAGGCCGACAGTGAAATGACGCTGCACAACAACGCAGTCAGGCGTGACAAACGCATATACTCATCCCGAATTGCGGAAAACGCTTGGCACCTTGCATAGGTTGCCCCCGTTTGTCACGCGGGCCCATCTTTCGCCAAACAAGGGAGCGGGCTAAAAGACGTCCACAGTATTCAAGGAGAGATTGCGATGCGCCTCAAAGATCCACAACTTCTGCGCGATAAGGCGTATGTGAACGGCGAATGGGTGGGCGCGGATTCGGGGACCACGTTTGAGGTCACGAACCCCGCAACCGGTGCTGTACTTGCACGAGTACCGGACATGCTTGAAGGCGAAACGCGACGAGCGATTGAAGCGGCGAACGCGGCCT
>JBJXEY010000520.1:0-3482 GCA_046153355.1 Burkholderiales bacterium | reverse complement strand
TGGCTATCGACACGCCCAGGCCCAAAATCGACTGGGCCCCGATCCGCGCCCTCGTCCCAATGACCACCGCCGGTTCGATCCAAGCTGACTGCGCTATTTCCGCAGCGTATCCAATCACGGCGCGCGGACCAATGAAAATGTTGTGCTGCAGACTTGCCGCGGCTCCTATGATGGCACCGTCGGAGATGAACGAATTCTCGCCGATCTTGGCGCCGTCACCGACCAGAGCACCCGCGCCAATGAACGGGGTCATGCGAAACCCCCGGCGCTTTATCCCGCCCATCAACTCGAGTCGCTTGAAATTAAGGAATCGATTGTCAAACGCCGCGAACATCGAAGTCTCTTCGGGCGAGTAACGGTCGAGAAAGGAAAAATCAAAGTAATAACTCTCGTCCTGCCGAATCTCAAGCCTTTCTACTACCATATCGCGGCCCCAAGACTTCCAAGCATAAAAAGCTATGTCGAGGTAATCGCCGGCGCCGACCACAAGTTTAGATTTCAAATTGGCCATCCATCAAATCCTTGTACCACTTCTCCACCAGCTTGTTGAGATATTCGTAAGCACCTTGTCTAGGAGACGGCGCATCGGCGTGCAAAGTCGACTGCACCATCTCCATGACGCTGATGTCCTCCCGCAGCACCTGAAAGCCGCCCTGCAGAGAGGCCAGCAACACTGCGGGCATGGCGGGGTAGGGCCGCTTTTTCTTCGCGGTGAGCCAATACACCGTCAAATCAGTCTCGCCCGGTGCCACGGGAGTGTGCTGCTCCAAGGTGAAGGAGTATCCGCCCGAGCCCGAAGCGATATGAAGGTTTGGATAAGCGAGCCAGTTGTAATAGGCGTCTGCGCTACCGAATCGCTCCACAGTGCCGTGCCATTCGAGGGGCTTCAACTCTTTTAACGCCGTGTCGATGCCGCCAAAACTGAAGCCGCGCAAATACTGCATTTGTCGTGTCCGCTCCACGATGGACGTGTCCTCGCATATTGCGGTTGCGCGCCAGTGTTCTTTCTGATCGATAACGGCATGAAAGTCGACGTACTTGGCGAGCGTCTGCGGATGGACATAACGCGGGTGGTTGCCATCACGCAGGTTTTCGTATGCAAGTTTCCAGTTGAATCGCGTTTTGACCTTGGCTATAAGCACTTCGGCGTCATACGCATTGGAGCTGTCGCGCAGAGAATCGATAAATTCCCCGGTAAACTGCTCCGTGATCGGCAGCGGGGTGGCAGACAGATTGATGAAGACTAGATTGCCGATCACCTCGAGGCCATAGCGTCGCAGGCGCAGTCCCTCGCGTTCCGGGTCGCCAAAACGATAGATCTCTTCTTGCGAAGGTATATTTCTCGCGTACCCGTCGGCGTCATAGCCCCAGCCGTGATACCGGCATAGTAGGGGCCGCTTGCCGAACTCGTCCCACTGTAGCGCGTTCTGTCGGTGCGCGCACGAATTTTCAAATGCCCTGAGTTCGCCATTGAAATTCTGCACCACCACCGGGACGCCGCTCATGGTTCGGGCGATAAACGCATTGTGCTCGGCAAGCATGGTCTTCAAGCCGTAAAAAATCCACAAACGTTTGAAGATGCCCTCCTGTTCCCGCCGAAATATCTCATTGGACAGGTAATACGCGGGCATCATTCTGGAGAGCATGGCGTGGTGCGCGCTAGCGCAGACAACGTGGTGTTAAAGCCGGCTCACGCATAGATCCTCACCGGTTGGTCGAACAATTCATGGTGAAAAGTCATGTCCGGGACGTCACACGTGTAGTTTCTGGCGATCTGCAGCTCGCAGAATCTGCCGATGGTTATGCCCTGCGCGACCATGACGCCTGCACCGATGACGGTGTGAGAACCCACGCGCGACCCGGCGCCCAGAATGCCATTGGCCCCGATCCAGGCCGAGGACCCGAGCCTGGCGCCGCTACCAAGCACGCTGCGCGCCCCAATCACGACGTTATAGTCGAGCCGCGATTTCGGCCCGATTACCGCATTTTCTCCCACGTAACAGTTTTGCCCGATGCTCGCCGAGGGATCGACCACCGCACTCGAGTGAATGAACGATTCCCCGCCAAAGCCGCGTTGCTTGCCTAGAGAGAACAGCCCGAGGCGAACGAAGT
Organism: Burkholderiales bacterium; assembly: GCA_046153355.1. Classification (GTDB taxonomy): domain Bacteria; phylum Pseudomonadota; class Gammaproteobacteria; order Burkholderiales; family SG8-39; genus 2-02-FULL-62-17. The sequence continues at coordinate 1,370 of JBJXEY010000520.1, read as the reverse complement.
TCATGCCCTCCATTCCGGTCGCCGCAAAAACGGACCACTCCTCGGCTGCATAGGGGTCCAGAAACGCGGTATCAAGATCCTGGGCTTCGGTCCATGTGATCTCCAGTTTTTCGATTCTGCGCGCCGGCTGTTGCCTCGCGAACTGCGCTGCAGCGGTGTGAAACAGGTCGCCGGATCCCACTACCAGCAGACCTACGCTCATGGAGCCGACCTCGCCATCAATCGGCAATAGACGACGTGGTTCTTCATGAGTTGCAGCTCATAGGCGCCGTGCCGGGCGGGCAGTCCCTTGGCGTGCAAACCAGCCTGAAGTTTTTCAAGCGCACGGATGTCCTCGTCGAGCACGATTTTTTCGCCGCGCAGGTGCGCCCAAAGTATCGCAGCGGAAGCCGCGTTGCGCCGAATTCTCTTCGCCGTCATCAGGGAAAAACTGACCTCGGTTTTCGCGGGTGCCACCGGATTGAACTGCTGCACGAGAAAGAAATAGCCTCCGACGGATATGAAGTTGACGTTGGGATAAATGAAGAAATTGTAGTACACGTCACGATTGTCAAAACGCTCCACATCGCGATGCCAAGGCCGCTTGGCCACGTTGAATGCGGTGGTCGACTCGTAGCTTAAGTCCTCCAGCCTTGATCGCTCGAAGTCCTGAAAGGTCGGCTCGGGTTGTACGGCGTCGGCAGTGTGGGCGGGCTGGGATCCGCGCAAATAGGGGGTAAACGTTCCCGGATGCAGATAGCGGACATGGTTGCCGTCTAGAACGTTCTCGAAATTCAATTTCCAGTTGTAGTTCGCTGCCATGCGCGTGTGTATGACCTCGTCGTCGAACGCCCTGGAGGCCGCAGCAAGCCTGGCCAGAAGCGACGGGCGGAACTGCTCGGCGATTGGCATTGGATTTTCGGCAAGGTTCACGAAAACGAGATTGCCCACGCATTCCACCGCAAACTGGCGCAATCGCATTCCCGTAAGTTCGCCCGGCGTAAAGCGATACAACTCGTCCTGCCCCGGGATATGGTTCGGAGCGCCTGTATCATCGTAGCCCCAGCCGTGGTAGCGGCACGCGAGGGGCCTTTTGCCGTAATCCTCCCATTGTAGGGGCATCTGCCGGTGCAGACATTGATTCTCGAAGGCCTTGATGACGCCGCCGCAGTTTTGAAGCACCAGTGGCACGCCGCCGATGGTGCGAGTCGCGAACGAATGGGGCTTCGCAAGCAATTGCCTGAGCGCTGCGAAGACCCACAAGCGCTTGAACAAACGCTCGCATTCGAGAGAGAAAACCTCGTCCGACAAATAGTCGCGTTGCGTCAGGGGAGACTGCATTTGGCCACGTAATGAGATTGAGGCGTTGCTTTACTTGAACTTGAATACTT
>JBJXEY010000517.1:0-19336 GCA_046153355.1 Burkholderiales bacterium | reverse complement strand
CCACCTCGCAATTGATCGCGCCTGCCGTGGCCAAGCGCATTGGCCTCGTCAACACCATGGTGTTCACGCACATTCCCGCGAACCTGTGCTTGATTGCCGCCGCATTCGCGCCCGATGTCACCATCGCACTTATTTTTCTGCTATTGCGTGGCGCACTCTCGCAGATGGATGTGCCGGCTCGCAGCGCTTACGTGATGTCGGTGGTGACACCTATCGAGCGTCCGGCGGCAGCGAGTTTTACCGCCGTGCCGCGCAGCCTCGCTGCGGCACTGGGCCCCACGCTGGGTGGTGCGATGTTTGCCGCCGGCATGATGGCGGCGCCGCTGGTGGCCGCAGGTGCGCTGAAGATTGCCTACGATGTCGCGCTGTGGGTGGCTTTCCGGCGGGTCAAGGAACGGTAGTAATCGCCACTTGAATACCCGAGCAAAAATTCGCATCGGCGCGGGCGCGGGTTATTCGGGTGATCGAATTCCGCCGGCCGTGGAGTTGGCCGAAAAGGGCAATCTCGACTACCTGGTATTTGAATGCCTCGCGGAACGAACCATAGCCCTCGCACAACTGGAGAAATCGAAAAATCCGCAGCTTGGATTCGACCCGCTGCTACGCGATCGCATGGAAGCGGTGTTGCCGGTTTGCGTCCGTAATGGTGTCAAGATCATCACCAATATGGGCGCGACCAATCCACGTGCGGCGGCGATGGAAGTGCTCGCGGTGGCGCGTGAACTGGGCTTGACACGTTTGAAGATTGCGCTCATCGAAGGCGACGATGTGTTATCGCAACTTCGTCTTGCCGAAAATCAGCGGCAATTAATATTGACGGAGAGCGAGCAACCGCTCCCAGCGCTCATGAATAACGTGATCTCGGCCAATGCGTATCTGGGAGCGGAACCGCTCGTCAAGGCGCTGGCTTCAGGGGCCGACGTGATTATCACTGGACGCGTCGCCGACCCTGCCTTGTTTCTCGCGCCGCTGGTCTACGAATTTGCTTGGTCGGTGGACGATTGGACGCGCCTCGGGCGCGGCATCCTGGTGGGGCATTTGCTGGAATGCGCCGGGCAAGTCACTGGCGGTTATTTTGCCGATCCGGGATTTCGCGATGTGCCTGATCTCGCGCACCTGGGTTTTCCGATTGCCGAAGTTTCTGCGGACGGTAACGCCGTAATCACCAAGGTGGAGGGCTCGGGTGGATGCGTGACCCGAGCCACCTGCACCGCGCAGCTGTTGTACGAAATCGGCGACCCCAGTCGCTATGTGCAAGCCGATGTGATCGCGGATTTCTCGAAGGTGATCTTCGAGCAGATCGCGCCCGACCGCGTGCGTGTTCAAGGCGGCGACGGTCTTGCAAGGACTAACACACTAAAGGTGAGCATCGGCTACCGCGATGGCTTCATCGGCGAAGGACAAATTTCTTACGCGGGACTGGGCGCGGTGGCGCGCGGGCGATTGGCATTGGATCTGTTGAAAATTCGGTTGGCCGATGCCGGGCTTGGGTCTTGCGAGAGCCGCTTTGAGCTCATTGGATTGAATAGCTCTCATGGCCAGCGGCTGGGCCGCAATGAGGCTAAGAACCATGAACCCTACGAAGTACGAGCCCGCGCCGCGCTGCGCGTGGCAAGCAGAAAACAAGCCGAACGGGTGGCGAACGAAGTGGAAGCGCTGTATTTGAATGGTCCGTCGGGTGGCGGCGGCGTGACGCAATCGGTGCGCGAGGTGATTGCGGTGGCGTCTACCTTGATACCGCGCGAGTGGGTCACGACGAGCGTCACTGTGATGGAGCTTTGAATGCCAATTTTATTGCGAGATATCGCCCATTCCCGAACCGGAGACAAGGGGAATCTCATTACGCTCTCGGTGATTGCCTACGATGTGAGAGACTTTCCGATCATCGAGCGGTTTGTTACCGTGGAAGCGGTGCGCGAACGCTACCAAGGTATTGCTCGCGGCGCGGTCGAACGCTATGTCTTGCCGCAGTTGGGCGCATTGAATTTTGTATTGCACGATGCGTTGGCGGGCGGGGTGACGCGTTCATTGGCACTGGATGCGCATGGCAAGTCCCTAAGTTCGGCTATCCTCAGCCTCCTGATCGATCTTCCTAGCGGTCTTTGTGTTGCGTCAAAGGAGCCCAAATGAAATTTAGAAACCTGTATTTATCTGCCGCCGTGTTTGCGCTGGGTACCTACGCCATGCCGGTGAACGCGCAAACCTACCCCAACAAACTCATCAAAGCCGTGGTGCCTTTTGCCGCCGGCAGCGCCACCGATCTGATTGGACGTGCCTTTAGCGCCAAGATGAGCGAATCACTCGGTCAGTCCATCGTTATCGAGAATAAGCCGGGCGTCAACGGCATGCTCGGCGCGGACGCGGTGGCGAAGGCCGCGCCAGATGGCTACACGATTCTGGTGGGCACCAACAGCACCAATGCGGCGTTGAAGAGCTTGATGAAATCGCTACCCTATGACCAGGACACCGCCTTCGCGCCGCTGGGTTTTTTGGGTTCGGTGCCGCTGATCATTGCCGTGAATAACGATGTGCCGGTTAAAAACCTGCGCGATCTGGTTGAGCTTGCCAAAGCCAAACCCGACTTTGTCACCTTTGCCAGCGCCAGTACCTCGCAACTGGTCTCCTCCGAAGTGCTGGCGAGCATGGCGGGCATCAAGATGGTCAATGTGCCTTATAAAAGCGGGCCGGCGGCGATGACCGATCTTTTGGGCGGCCAGGTGATGATGTTCAGCGCCGATTTTGCGGTTACCCTGCCGCAGGTGAAGGCGGGCAAGATTCGCGGCTTGGCCGTGACCTCCAGCAAACGCTCGGCCACCATTCCTGATCTGCCAACGGTGAATGAAGCTTTGAGTTTGAAGGATTATGAATTGATCGCCTACTTCGCCATGTATGCGCCGGCGGGAATTTCCGCTGCCAGCGTTGCCAGGTTGAATCAAGCCATCAATGCGGCGGCCAACAGCAAGGAGATTCAGGATAAGTTCGCGCCCATTGGCTTCATGGTGGAACCTGGCACGGCCGATGCGTTGGCGCAGCGCGGGCGTCTGGAGACTGCCAAATGGGCCAAGGCGATTCGCGAGGCGAAGATTGAGTTGCAATAGGCACCAACCTTTTTAAAAAATGGAAACTACTATGATCCAAGCAAGAAAGAAATTGATCCTCCAGAACGCTGCGCTGTTCGCATTGGCCTGCGGCACAGCGTTCGCGCAATCCTATCCAGTGCGGCCAGTCAAATTCGTGGTGCCCTTCGCGCCTGGTGTTTCGCCCGATGTCTCTGCGCGCATCGTCGCCGATCACCTACCCAAGGCTTTGGGCCAAGCGGTGGTGATCGAGAATATGCCTGGCGCCAATGGTTTCATTGCGGCGCAGTCGGTGGCGCGCGCCACGCCGGATGGTTATACCGCGCTGGTCGCGCCCACCACGGTGATGGTAAACAACCTTTTAATGTTCAAGAACCTGCCTTACGACCCAGTAAAAGATTTTGTGCCGATTCAATTCATCAATGGCGGCGGGCCATTTTCGGTCTCGGTGAATGCGGATCTGCCGATCAAGACGCTACCCGATTTGATCGCCATGGCCAAAGCAAAACCCGGTGCCATCACCTACGGCGTGGAGATGTCCAGTTCCGTTGTTCCCATGATCGCGCGCTTGATTAGGAAGCGCTCCAATATTGATGTGGTGGAGGTGCCGTACAAAACCACCGGGCAGTTGATTCAGGATGTGGTGGCAGGGCGCGTCAATTACACCGTGGGCACGCCAATATCCGCGGACACCATGGTGAGGGCCGGCAAGCTTCGCATCATCGCGGTGACCACCGCCAATCGCTTCGAGGGCTTGCCCGATGTCCTGACCGTCAACGAAACCATTCCAGGTCTTGCGGTGCAAGGTTTCATCAGCCTGGTGGCGCCGGTGGCGATGGCGCCGGACAATGTGTTGCGGCTCAATCGCGCCATTGCCACCACGTTGAAAGAGCCCGAACTCAAAAAACGTCTACTGCAGATCAGCGTGATCCCCATCGAGGGTGGCTCACCTGAGGCGGTGGCCGAGGCGCTGCGTGGCGAGCGCGAGAGGTGGCGCGGATTTGTTAAAGAATTGGATATTCAGCCCGAATAGGCGCGAATCATGTCTGCGGCTTTTTCCGCCATCATCATCACGCAGGCATTGATCTGCCCGCCAATCAGGTCGGGCATCGCCGATGCGTCGATCACGCGCAGGCACTCGAGGCCTCGCACGCGCAATTTCCCATCGAGGACGGCGCTGTCATCTGATTCGATGCCCATCTTGCAAGTGCCCGCCGGATGGTGCGCGGTGGCGGCAGTGGCGCGTATATGCGCATCCAGTTGGTCATCGGAAATGGAGGACGGTCCGGGCGACAATTCTTCGGCGATGAAATCGGCCAACGCCTGTTGACTGGCCACCTCGCGCAGCAAACGCAATCCACGCCTCAGCGTGAGCAAGTCACTCTCCGCTGCGAGGAAATTCTGATGGATACGTACCTTGGCCAAGGGGTCGGCCGAGGCGAGCTTGATCTCGCCGCGACTTTGCGGCCGCAGTAATGCGGCTCTGACCCCGAATCCATCTTTGACAGGCTGCCCGAATAGCGGCAGGTAGGGGCCCGCGGTCAACGGTGCGCCGCGAAATAGCAGTTGTACATCGGGGAGGAGGGCGCCGGCTTGGCTTTTGAGGTAGGCGACACAGCCGCCTGGCAGCTCGGTTGCGAAACCAGTGCCGAACACATAGGCCCTGAATAAAGACAAGGCGATTTTGTCCGCCCTCAGCGCGCCGGGAAACGGACCGGGCGTACGGCGTCGATAATCAATGCCGACGGTAAGGTGGTCTTGAAGATTTTTGCCGACACCGGGCAACGCCGCTTTAACCGCAATGCCGTGTCGCTTGAGTTCCGCGGGATCGCCAACGCCCGAAAGCATCAGCAGCTGCGGAGAATTGATGACGCCGCCGGCCAGGAGAATCTCCCGTTCTGCGTGGGCGGTGCAAAGCCGCGTGCCATCGAGATACTCGATCCCCACGGCGCGGTTTGCATTGAATAGAATTCGCGTCGCCAGCGCCTTAGTCTTGACGATGAGGTTGGCGCGCTGTTTCACGGGGCGCAAATACGCCGTGGCGGCACTGCTTCGCCGGCCGTTGCCAATGGTCACCTGGCTGCGGCCAAAGCCCTCCTGATCAGCGCCGTTGTAGTCGGGCGTAAGCGGAAATCCCGCGGCATGACCGGCATCGATATACGCATCGATGAGCGGATCGACATATCGGGACAAGCGCGTGGCCAACGGCCCGCTGCCGCCGCGATAGTCGCTCGCGCCTGCTTCCCAGGATTCCTGGCGCCGGAAAAACGGCAGCACATCGTTGTATGACCAGCCATCAAGGCCTGACCTTGCCCAACGATCGTAATCGTCGCGATGTCCGCGCGCGTAGCCAAAAACATTGATCGAAGAACTGCCGCCGATCACCTTGCCTCGTGCACATTCGATACGGCGATTGTTGAGCCGGGCTTCGGGCTCGGTCGAATAGTCCCAGTCGTGCAGGCGCTTTTGAAAGATCCGTCCCCACCCCAGAGGAATATGAATGAGCGGGTCGCTATCCCAACCTCCGGCTTCCAGCAACAGCACGCGCGTGCTGCCGTCTTCGCTCAGCCGGTTGGCCAGCACGCAACCGGCCGAGCCGCCGCCGACAATGATGTAGTCGTATGCCGATTGTTTCATGGCCGGCCTTGCGTTGCGTCGCTAAAATCGGGCGCGATGCCCCTCTTACTGAAGTTCTATCTTCGCGTTTTTGATCATGGCCCCTTTATTGGCCATGTCCAGGCGAATGAACTCCGCGAATTTTTCCGGCGAACCTACGCCCGAATCCATGCCTTTTTGTAGGACATTGCGGTCTAGAAATTCCTTGTCGCCGAACGCAGCGGTCACGTCCGCGTTGATTCTCGCGATCAGCGCCTGCGGCGTGGCACCTGGTGCGAACAAACCGAACCAGGTGAGCGGATCGATGCTTGGGAAACCGACTTCTTTCATGGTGGGCACATCGGGCATGGTGGGTTCGCGTTCTGGCCGCGCGATCGCCAACGGGCGCAGTTTTCCGGCGCCGATCAGGCCGCGCGTCAGTGCCACCGATCCCATGGTGAGTTGTACTTCGCCTGCGACGACGGCCTGTATTGCCGGCGCAAACCCCTTGTAGGGAACGTGGTTGAAATCGGCCCCTGCAATGGCCTTGAGACTCTCGTACACCAACTGCGGTTGGCTGCCGATGCCATAAGAGCCGTAGTTAAGTGCGCCGGGATTGCTCTTGGCGAGCGCGATCAATTCTTTCAGGGACCGGGCCGCGACCGAAGGGTGCGCGATAACCATCTGTGGCACCACCGCGAGCAGGCTCACCGGCGCCAGATCCTTCACCGCATCGTAGGTCAACTTCGCGTACACGAACGGATTGCTGGTGATGGTGGAGTCGCTGGTCAGAAGCAGCGTATATCCATCCGGGGTGGCTTTCGCGACCAGTTCGGTTGCTAATATGGTTCCCGCGCCGGCGCGATTTTCCACCACCGCCGGCTGGTTCCACGCACGGCTTAATTTGTCGGCTAGCGGACGCGCAATACCATCGACACCGCCGCCGGGCGGGTAGGGAACGATGATGCGAACCGGTTTGTTGGGATAGGGCTGCGACCAGCAAAGGGATGTTGCAAGCAGCAACCCAAGGCTGGCCGCGGCGCAGGCGCATTGCAGACGAATTTTCATGGTTGGTTTCCTGTCAGTGAATTAAGCGTCGAGTAGTTTGCGGCGATAGGCCGGGACGGCCCGTGCGTGTTGCCTGGGTGGTCAATGCGCGAATGTAATCCTCAGAAAGCACCGGCTCATAGCGCGGTGGGTTATCGGGCCCCTGGCAGGTATCCAGGCAGCTCACCAGCGTCGCGCCCTGCGGGGAGACGAAAAATGGCGCGGCCACGCGGCTGCTGACGGCGGTGTTTGCCGCGCGATGCAGGGTCGAGGCGTATAAATCGTTGGTCCAGGTCGCAAACAGATTGCCCAAATTGACAACGAATGTCCCCGGAATCGGCGGCACATCGATCCATTCGCGCGCTGAATTTCGCACCTGCAATCCTCCCAACTGGTCTTGCGAGAGCAGCGTAAAGGAACCGTAATCGGTGTGCGGCGAAAAGCTCCATTGCGTCTCCTTGAGGTTGGTCGTATCCAGCGGCGGGTAGTAATTGAGAACGAAGGTCGCGCTGAGGTAGTGATACATGTGATCGAAATACGTCTCGGGCAATTCCAGGCTCAATGAAAATGCATGCAGCAGATGCCTGGCCACCGCGTAGCGCTTGGCGATGTGCGCCTTCATGAAAGGTTCGAATCCCGGCAGGACATCGGGCGCGAGCCATTGCGAGGCGCCGGTGGCGCCGCGGCGCTCCTCGGGTTCGCCAGGAAGGCAATCGCGATTCATATAGAAGCGCTCTTTCAGGTCGGCCGCCTTGTCCGGATTGCTCTCTGGATTTGCGCCGCCCACGCCGACATAGCCTTGCTTCCAACGATTCAGGTTGCAATGAACCTTCATCTTCTGCGCCCCAGGCAACTCGAAGAAGCGATGTGCCCAGCGGCAGACCTCCTCCAACTCCGCCGCAGAAATACCATGGCCGTCAAGGTAGAAGAATCCGATGTCGACGCAGGCCTCGCGCAAGTCGCCCGCAACCTTTTGTCGCTCGGCCATGCCGCTACCGTGTACGAACGCGGACAAATCGATGATGGGTAGCCGCTCTAGGGGCTTGCGCACCACGGAAAAACGCTTGTCCGCGCGCAGGAAGCGATTGTCGAAATCCGCGTACAACGCGAGCTCCTCGGGTGTTACGGATTTAGCCATATTGGATTCGTTGCCTTTCAATTCCAACCCATTGCGTGCGTCATCGACAATTGCTCGCCGGGCCCCCTCACTCGGGCTTGATGCCGGAAACCTTCACCAGCCGTGTGATCAACGCAACTTCACGCTTGATGCTCTCGGCGAATTCCTCGGGAGGCGATGCCAAGACATCGAATCCACCTTGCGCGAGCTTGATCGCGGTTGCGGGATCTTTGGCTGCCTTCGCAAATTCGGATTGGATTCTGCGCGTGAGCGCGGAGGACATGCCTGCAGGGCTGAATATGCCGGTCCAGGAGGCCGGCGCTTCGAATCCCGGAACGATTTCGGCAACCGTAGGCACCGCGGGCAGTCTCGAGGAGCGCGTGTCTTGAACCACGGCGAGCACCTTGATCTTTCCCGAGTTGATGAATGGCAGTGCCGCCGCGTAAATAGAGAAAGACGTGGCAATCTGGCCAGAGACCGTATCCGCCAGTGCCAGCGCGCTCGCCTTGTAGGGCACATGCACCAGTTTTACTCCGGTCAATTCCATGAGTTGGTCGCCCGACAAGTGACCCTCGGTTCCGATCCCCGAGGTGCCGAAGTTCACCTTGCCCGGGTTGGCGCGCGCATACTCGATCAGGCCTTGCATCGAATTCGGCGGAAAGGACGGATGCGTGACTAAAAACGAGATGGCATTCTGGTACAGCGTTACCGGGGTGAAATGCTTGGGTGGGTCGAATGGCATGTCTTTCACCAGGAACTGCCTGACGATATAAAACGCGGAGCTGCTCGCGAGCAGCGTGTATCCATCGGGCGGTGCGGTGAGCACCTGCTGGGCCGCAACCAGCCCGCCGGCCCCGGCGCGATTATCGATAATGATGGGTTGCCCCATCGACTGGCTCATCGCCGGCGTGGTGATGCGAAGCGAGGTGTCGCCCGCGCTTCCAGGGACGAATTGCGAAACCAGGCGGATGGGCTTAGTGGGAAACGATTGCGGCCAGGCGAGGCCCGGCATCACCACAATTAGGCCGACCGCTATTGGGATGACTTCCGAAAAACGCAACACTTTGTTGGTGCACCCGATCACCGTACTCATTCCGGTTTGATGCCGGCGGTCTTGACCAAGCTTGCGGTCAACGCAATCTCGCGCTGCAGGCGCGCGCTAAATTCTTCAGGGGCGCTGGCGCTCACGTAATGAAACCCACCCTCGGTCAGTTTCGCGGCCGTTTGCGGATCTTTGGAGGCTTTCGCGAACTCTGACTGGATGCGACGAACTAACGCGCTCGTCATGCCAACCGGGCCGAAAATACCAGTCCACGAGGCCGGCGCGTCGAAATCCGGAATGGTTTCGGAGACACGCGCGAGGGTAGGGACGCGCGGCAGGCGCGCATTACTTACCACCGCGATGGCTTTGATTTTTCCCGAGTTGATGAACGGCAACGCCAGCGCGTGAATGGAGAACGATGTGGATATCTGGCCCGACACGGTATCGGCGAGTGCCAAGGCACTGGCTTTGTAGGGAACGTGCGTGAGCTTGACGTTGGCGAGCTTCATGATCTGCTCGCCGCTCAGGTGGCCTTCGGTGCCGATTCCCGAAGTGCCAAAGGTGACACGGTTGGGGTTATCGCGTGCGTAATCGAGCACTTCCTTCATGGTATTGGGCGCGAAGCCCGGATGGGCGACCAGAAACGAAAAGGCCTCTTCGTACAAGGTGATGGGCGTAAAACTTTTGGCCGGATCAAATGGGTTGTCTTTGACCACGAATGGTCTAACGACATAGAAAGCCGAACTGCTTGCCAAAATGGTGTACCCGTCGGGCGCTGCGGTGAGCACCTGCTGCGCGGCCAGAAGTCCACCGGCACCGGCGCGATTGTCCATGACGACAGGTTGCCCCAGCGAGGCGCCGATGGCGGTGGAGATAATTCGCAGAGAGGTGTCCCCTGAACTGCCAGGGACAAATTGCGACACCAGGCGGATGGGCTTATTCGGGTAGGCCTGACTGATCGCGGTGAGCGGCACCGCTAACCCGATCCAGGCACTCGTAAAGAACAACGGCCATTGGCGCATGATCACTTCCTTGTAGGTGCCGGGGGAAACCGATATGCTGATTCGCGATTCGAACGAGAAAAATCCTATCATAGACGTGGGACGAGAGATAGGCGAGTCATGCCTATCGCATACCCATGCCATCCGAACTTGGCGGTTGCCAGATAAATTTGAAGCGCGACGAACATGTTAAATCATCTGTCGGAAAAGATTGTCCCGAAATGGACGGCATTGATTGTCATCGACATGCAAAACGATTTCATATCCCCAGGCGGTGTGTGGCATCGCTGCGGCGAGGATATTTCCATGGCGCAGAACGCCTTGCCGCGCATCGTTGCGTTGATCGCGCGCGTGCGCGAGCTTGGTATGCCGATTTTCTTTGTCCGATCTATCTATAACTCGCCGGATAACCGCCACCTGTCCGAAGTGTATTTGCACCAGGCCGCCAAGCATCCGACGCGGCGATTTGTCGATATACCGGCATGCGTGGAAGGCACTTGGGGTTGGGAGTTGGCCAAGGAGTTGCATGCAAGACCCGAGGACACAATTATCGCCAAGCATCGCTACAGCGCATTTTGCCGGACCGATCTGGATGCACGATTGCGCGCTCGCGGCATAAGAACTTTGCTGCTCACAGGCGTTACCACGGGGGTCTGCGTCGACGGAACGGCGCGTTACGGATTCGAGCTGGATTACTACAACGTGATCGTCGCCGACTGCTGCGGCGCCTACACGCAAGAAGGCCATGACCTGGCGCTGAAACAAATGCACGCGCGCTATGGCGAAGTCACCTCATCCGAAGGGGTGTTTGCGGCGTGGATCGTTGACAGGATGAATAGCGGTACCTGATGGGCGTTATTGAATAGCGCGAATTCGTGGCCGCAGGTGAGTAGCCCGGCGAACCCCATGATCGCGCAGGCCGGCACGCCGCCGAAAAAAGCGCCGCCGCACACGCCCACGGCTTCAGGCTCGCGTGCCACGCGGACCTGCGGCATGTCTGGGTCCTGATCAATGCGCGCCATCAGCGGCACCAGCCAGTCATCCGGCAGGCCCGCGGTCAGCCTGATGCCGGCGGTCCTTAACTGCGCGTGAATCATTTCCGGTCCAGTCGTCACGATGTCAGTCCTCCTTGAGTGTCTTGCAGTTTGTTTGGCGGCTATTTTGAACGCGAACAAAGGTTGAGAGCCACCAGCGCGTAGGTGCGCGCCGCGCGCTCCAGTTCATCGACGAGCATGCCCGGGTTCCTGCTGCCGCCGCCGCTTGCACCGCTCGGGCCATAGGTAAGCGCGGGGATGCCCGCTTCGATGAATGCAATGTGATCGCGCCACATGCTGCTGTAGACCGGATCCGCCATGGCCGGCGCTTCATAACCCAGTGACGCGTGGCTCTGGTCTATCGCCTCGACCAATGGGTGGATGCCTGTGGCCAGCTGCGCTTTTCGGTAGGTGTACATCTGCACATCTGCTTCGACACCGGTGGCCGCGACAACGCGTTTCAAGGTATCTTGAATTGCCAGCACATCAGCCCCCGGTGCGAGCCGCACGTCCAGGTAAAGTTCGCTGGTTTCGGTGCTCATGCTAATGTGATAAGGATTGCCCGAGCGCATCGCACCTATATTGGCTTTGGGCACGACCTTCCCTCCCGGGGTATCGACCGCACCGTCGCGTTCGTAGTCGCGGGCCCAATCCTCAAGCGCCGCGATCACGACGGCGGCCTTCACAATGGCATTGGGGCTACGGGCCATGTCGCCGCGCGGCGGTAGATAGGGGATATACATTACTCTGCCGCGCACCGAGATCTTGAAGCAAGCCTTGCCCGCGCCGACCCACGCGTAATTAAAATGCGTACCCTCTGCAACTAACGCGTAATCAGCCACCACGCCCCGCGTAATCAGGTACCGTGCACCCACTTCCTTACTGAGGTAGCGAGACGAAGTAAATTCGTCGACCGGTTCCTGGTCGATCTCCCCGGGAACCATGGTGAGAATCAGATCTCCCCGCAGCTTCACGGCCGACTTGCGGATCGCATTGGCTGCAATCATCCACGCGGCCATCGGGCCCTTATCGTTCACGATACCCGCGCCCATGATGAAATTTCCGTCGACCCAGGCTTGCTCGTTCGGCACGTCCGGCCTGATTCGCATCGCCACGTTATCGACCTGTCTCGCGGTATCCATGTGGCTGTTAAAAGCCAGGCTTAATCCGCCGCCCGTGCCCGCCAAAGTGCCTGTCACGCATGCGCGTTCCGGCACGAATCCGATTTTGCGCGGTGCATATTCGTTGCGGCCCAGCCAATCGTGAATGAATTGGCCGATGGCAGTTTCTTCCCCGGCCGGACTGGGTATGTTGCCCAAGTCAAGCGCAAGGTCGACAAGTTCCTGCCGGTCGATCAGGCCCAGAACCCGCTTTGATTGTTCGCTTAATGTCATTGATATCGGATCGGAACCAAAAGCATGCACCGGAAATCAACGCGCGAATAATAAGAAGAAAACCTCAGTGGTGGCAAGTTGAACGGTGGCTGCATCGAGTGCATTGGAATTGCCCGGGTCGTTGTTATATTTTTTACAAAATAAATATCAAAATCGAATAGCAGCGAGACAATTTGGCAATTTTACATTTAAATTCTGGGATCCATCGGCACCAAACCAAAGGCGGCGCGACCGAAATTGATGCTTTGCGCATCCCAGTTCAATTGGATCTGCGAAGCCGCGGCGTGGATATCGCGCCAGGCGCGCTGAAACGGATCGGTATCCGACAAGCGGCGCGCGCCGGACAGAGAGTGGAGGCGCTCCACCGCGCTAACGCAAAATTTCGCGGCATACGCGTCGTTGCGCCGCCAGCTGACGCGGCGCGCAAGCGGCGGTTGTTCTTTACCGCGGGCAAAACGCATCGCTTCGACGCAATCGCGCTGCCTTCGGTGGGGCCACCGCGGCACCGCTCGGTACTCACCAGGCGATGCGCCGGTACGAATAGCTTCGACACGCGTGTCGATTTGCTGCCAGTGCCGCGAAGGCCGGTCGGGTGCCAGTCGTCGATAATCTCGATTTGCGCGCGCGGCACCATGGCGAAAAAATGTTCCGGTAGCGCGTTGCCCTCGTGCGGGAGAAAAATAGTGAAGTCATTCCATTGGGCCGCGTCGATGCCGCTGGCGAATCCCCACAATCCGTCGAGCAGAACACCGCCATCGACGCGCTCCCAATGCGCCGTCTCAGTGGGAAACGATGCCGATACCGTCGCATCCTGATTCGTGCCCCACAACTCCTCCTGCGCGCGCGGGTCGCGCATGCCGTTCAGGCGATTATGTTCGGCGAGATTCGCACAGCCGCAATTCGCCGTTTTTTAAAGACCAGAGCGGCGAGAGATCCGCGCTCTTCGTAATATCACCGGGCGGTCTGAATCAGTTCGATGTCTTTTTTGAGCAAATCGTTGACCAATTGGGAGAAATCCACCCCCTTGGCCTCGGCCATGGCGCTTAGAGTGGATTGCACGGCTTCATCGAGATAGACCGGTGACCGGAATATCGCTCCGGGACGAAAGAATTTTCCGCGCGTTCCTTTGGAGAAATCGTAATGATCTTTCATGGGGCCACCTTGGCGGTTGATGGAAAACAATTAATTGGGTGCGAACATGGATAGGTTAGCGTGGTGTTTCCTGGTAATCCTTGATTTCATCCGGATCGGCACCGCGCGTTGAGAGGATGCGCACGTGAATGCTACCGGGGCTTTTCTCCGCGAAGGTATGCACCACGACCAAATATTGATGGGGAGCCGCCATGCCAATGGTAATCCAGCGATCTTCATCTTCGCTTTGCTCGTCATCATAGATTGTCAATGCCAGGGGATCGCGGAACACGCCTTCGCCCTGCTTGAAGCTGACGGCGTGCTTGTTGAAATTGGCGCGCGCCTTGTTTTCATCCCATTCGAACTCAAAAATTGTGGTCATGGCATCGGGTGCAGGCGTTCTATCGAGATTGCCTCAAGTGCTTCTGGAACGTTAGTACCTTGATTTGGAGCGATATTATCAGTATGTGGCGCCGGATATTCGCTTGCGAAATACATGCCGCACGCTTGGCGGCTGTGACGGCAAGACACTCGGTGATTGATTGGCCGCCGGTTTGATCGGAACGCTACCCGTCAGGAGGATTTCACGCAGTGACATTTCGACCGTTTCCAGTTATGCCAAACGAGCACGCCCTTGCGGGTCGACATGCAAAATCGAGTGTTTGAGTTATTCGTCTCGGCGCTTCGGCGGGAAAACGCGATCGGCGAATTCGGATCCATAGAATCGCTCGGTGATTCGCCTCTTGCGCTCGTACTCATCCAACCCCGGCGGCAGGGAGGATTCAACCAGGGTGCGTGCTGCATCGAACATTTCGGTACACAGTCTGACGCGCTCGCCGGGCGTCAGGCGCCGATATTGTTCGTCGACGAATTTCTGAAATTCAGGGCTGGTATCCCGCATCCATGCTCTTTTGTAATAGTTGCTCTACGCCAAGTGTCGGACTCCATTGATGAAGATAGGCTTCATCGACTCCCGACGCAAGAAGTTTGCGCACATCGTAAAGAAGGTCGAGTTCGCTATTCACCCTCGCCCCATGCATCGTGCGCCACTTCCATTATGCGATTCAGTTTCGCCACTTGAATTGCTTGCGTCATTGGATTGAGGTTGGCGGTTTTGCGCAGCGCGCTGGCGGCGAAGCCGCACTGCGGGCACAGGCCTAGGCGTTCCAGGGGCGCGTGGCGCGCGGCTTCATCGAGTTTGCGCTTGAGATCATCCGCGGATTCAACTTGTGGATTCTTGGTGCTCACCAAGCCCAGTAGCGCGATTTTGTTTTCTGGTAGGAAACGCAAAGGCGCGAATCCGCCGGCGCGCGAGCTGTCGAACTCCAAAAGATAGGCGTCAACTTCCAGTTGGTTAAACATCTTTTCCGCGATGGGCTCGTACCCGCCCGCGGCGGCCCACATGCCTTCGCGGTTGCCGCGGCAGAAATGCATGGCGATTTTCATGCCCGGCGGTCGCGCGCGGCAGATGGCGTTGTTAAGTTCTATGTAACGATCAATAAGGCGCTTGGGGTCTTCACCCGCTGCGCGCACGCTGCTCTGATTTTCGCTGTCGCACAACATTGCCAAGGGAACCTCATCGAGTTGCAGATAGGTGCAGCCGATGGCGGCGAGATCGCGCATTTCATCGATGTAGATCTGCGCGAGGTCTTGCAGGTATTCCTCGATGTCCGGGTAGGCGGTTTTGTCGGCAGATTGGGAAAACAATCCAAAATGAAAATAACTGGGCGCGAGCATCGTGGCCTTGGGCACGGCGGTGGTGACGGATTTAACGTAGGCAACATCGTCGGCGACGATGGCGTGCCGCCGCCGCAGGCGTTGTTTCGCGTAACCGGCGTTCACCGCGGCGCTTTTGCCTTCTGCGTTACGGAATTTGAAAGGGCCGGGGCGCTGATCGAGTCCCTCCACCGCGAGAAAGATGCTGCGGCTGTAACTGCGGCGGCGAAATTCGCCATCAGTTACTGCCTTGAGCCCGGCTTTTTCCTGTAGGGCCACGGCATCGCGGATTTGCGAATCCGCGATGCGTTTGAATTCTTCAGGCGACAAGGTGCCATCTTCAAATCCGTCGAAAGCGGTAAGCAACGCCTGAGGGCGGCAGAGGCTGCCGACGTGATCGACCCGATAAGGTGGCTGGGGCGCAGTTGGCATTTGATCTCCGATTTCTCGCTTTGTGAGGGGCATATCGTTGAATTTGAATTTTGCGTGAAGCTTGGCGAAGAAAACACGGCCGTCGCAATCAAGTCATCCGAGCAACATGCTATCGCGTCGTACTGAATCAAGTCAGCGGCGTTCGTCAAACTGGTGTATTTTTGCGGCCTTGGCGAAGGGGAGGCATCAAACGGTCCCGGCGCTCGTCGCGCGCCTCGCCAACGTCTCACTTTATCGCCCCGTTTTGAAGCAATCGGAGAATTCGGCAATGTCGAAAATTTTTGTCAGTAAGGTCGCGGATTTTGAGGATGGACGATGCCGCATCGTGGTGGAAGGCGATCTGGAGGTCGGCGTGTATCGCCGCGGCGCCATTTATTACGCCTATGAAAACATGTGCCATCACCAAGGCGGGCCAGCCTGCGAGGGCATCACTATGCACAAGGTGGAGGAGATTTTGCGCCCGGATAAAACCTATGTCGCGCAGCGCTTCAACATGGAACAGGAGCACATCGTGTACCCCTGGCATGGCTACGAATACGACATGAAGACCGGTGAGTGCGTGCCTGACCGGTCCATCAAACTCAAGAAATTTGAAGTGGTGACCGAGGGAGACTCGGTGTATGTCCTCGCCTGAGAGAGCGGTGGCTGACTCGGCGCCGGGGATGTCGGAGCCGGAACGCGAGCTTGCCGAGCGCGAGGCGCGCATGGCTGCGGCAACCGCTGCGCTTGATGAACTGGTGAAGAAAACCACCGCTGGGCTTGAGCAGGGCAAAATGGTCGAAGCAGTGCCGACAGAGAGCCTGCAAAAACTCATTGCCGCCGCGTCGCGTTTATACGCGATCCAGTTTCACGCCGGACGCGATATCCCTATATTCGGGCAAGCTCATGGCGTGACCGCCACCGATACCATGGTGGTTACTACAGCGATGCTAAAGGCGGTGAACATCCAATTGTTCGAATTGGGCATGTGGCAAATGTGGGCGAAGAAATAAGTCCACGGCGATAGCAAATAACCGACAAGCAATTAACAGAGCATTAGGTTGCTTATGCATTTATTACAGGAGAACTTAAATGGAACTGCCAACCAGCGCATTAAAGGGAATGTTGGTCGAGGAATTCGACACCACCACGCTGCTCTCGCATGCACGTAAGCAAGCCATCGAGCGCAACTACAAAGACTTCCTCATCGTCGATGTCGACTCGCATCATTACGAGAACGAGCGTTTCGCCGAGATTATCGAGTTTCTGGAGGACCCGGTGCTGCGGCAGATGGCCAAATCGAGCCAGCTCTCCGGGCGCGGCAGCATGTTCATCACCCAGCCGGGTTCGCAGGATATGGCCGGGCGCGTCACCCGCTATCCGTTACGCCGTCACGAAAAAACACCGCCAACCCCGGATCGCCAAATTACGCTCTCCAATCGCTGGATGGATGCCACCGGCATTGATTACACGGTGTTGTTCCCCACGCCCATGTTGCAGATGGGCCTGCACCCGCAGCAGGAAGTGGAGGTGCAGTTGTCGCGCGCGTACAACCGCTGGTTGTGCGAAACGGTGCTTGCCAAGGATGATCGCATCCGCTCGCTTTTGTATCTGCCGTTTAACGACCCCGAGGCCTGTTTAAAGATGGTCGAGGATTTCGGCGACAAGCCAGGTGTAGCCGGCTTCATGGTGACCACGGTGCGTTTCAAAGGCGTGCACGATAACGCGTATATGAAAACTTATCGCGCCATCGAAGAGCGCGGCAAGGTGCTGGCGTTTCACGCCGGCTACAACTGGAGCGACCGTAATTACGAAACCGCCAACAAATTCCTGGTGGTGCATGCGCTGGGCTTCACCTTTTATAACATCGTCAATATTTGCAACTGGGTGATCAATGGGTTGTGCGAGCGCTTCCCCAAGCTGCCGATTATCTGGATGGAGAGTGGTCTGTCATGGTTGCCCTACATCATGCAGCGCCTGGATAACGAATACATGATGCGTTCCTCCGAGTGCGCGGGCTTGAAGAAAAAGCCCAGCGAATACATCACCGACATGTACTACGGCTGCCAGCCGATGGAGTGCGTCAATAACACCGAGATGCTCGAGCAGACCTTCAAGTTCATCAAGGCGGAGACGCAATTGTTGTATGCCTCCGACTATCCGCACTGGGATTTCGATTTGCCCAGCGTCATTTATGACTTGCCGTTCTTAAACGAACAACAGAAACGCCAGATCCTTGGCACCAATGCGCAGAAGCTTTTGAAACTGCCGGCGTTTGAGAAGAAGCTAGCGCGTATTTAAATTTCACGATGAATCCATGTTCAACCGATCCGCCGACCTAGCCAAAACCGACCCGGAACTGCTGGCCGCAATTACCTCCGAAAACCGCCGGCAGGAAGACCATATCGAGCTGATTGCCTCCGAGAATTACGTCAGTCATGCCGTGCTCGAAGCGCAGGGCTCGCAGCTCACCAATAAGTATGCGGAGGGGTATCCCGGCAAGCGCTATTACGGCGGTTGCGAATATGTGGATATCGCCGAGACGCTGGCGATCGAGCGTGTAAAGAAACTTTTTGGCGCGGTGGCCGCGAATGTGCAACCCAACTCGGGCTCGCAGGCCAACCAGGCGGTGTTCTTCGCCTTGCTCAAGCCCGGCGATACCATTCTTGGGATGTCGCTCGCCAACGGCGGGCACCTCACGCATGGTTCGCCGGTGAACATGAGCGGCAAATGGTTCAACGTGGTGAGCTACGGATTGGACTCGAAGGAAGAAATCGATTATGAGCAGGTGGAGAAACTGGCGCGCGAGCACAAACCCAAACTGATTCTTGCCGGCGCATCCGCCTACGCCTTGCGCATCGATTTTCCGCGTTTCGCGCGTATCGCGAAAGAAATCGGTGCCTACTTCATGGTGGATATGGCGCATTACGCCGGGCTCATCGCCGCAGGTGAATATCCCAGCCCCGTTGGCATCGCCGATGTGGTGACCAGCACCACGCACAAAACCCTGCGCGGGCCGCGTGGTGGTTTCATCTTGATGAATGCCGAGCTCGAGAAGCCGATCAATTCGGCAATTTTTCCCGGTATACAAGGCGGCCCGCTGATGCATGTGATCGCCGCCAAGGCCGTGGCGTTTCACGAAGCGGCGTTACCCTCGTTCAAGGTTTATCAGAAGCAAGTGGTCGCTAACGCCGCGAAGATGGCGCAAACACTCACGCAACGCGGCCTGCGCATCGTATCTGGGCGCACCGAAAGCCATATGTTTCTCTTGGATCTCCAGGCGAAGAAAATCACTGGCAAGGATGCGGAAGCCGCTTTGGGCCGCGCGCACATCACCGTCAACAAAAATGCCATCCCCAACGACCCGCAGAAACCATTCGTTACCAGTGGCATCCGCATCGGCTCCCCCGCCATGACCACCCGCGGCTTTGGCCTAGCCGAAGCCGAAAAAGTCGCCCACCTCATCGCCGATGTGCTCGACGCCCCGGCCGATGACGCGGCTCTGGCTAAAGTGCGACGCGAAGTCGAAGCGCTGTGCGGCCGATTCCCCGTGTACCAGAGTCAGACCTCCGATGCGATGCCCGTATTGCAAAACTGAGGACACCGCCGTAATCGACTCGCGCTTATCCGAGGAGGGCGACAGTGTGCGCCGCCGCCGCGAATGCGAGTCCTGCGCTAAACGTTTTACGACCTACGAACGCGTCGAGCTGCACATGCCCATGGTGGTCAAGACCAATGGCCATCGCGTCAATTACGATCGGGAAAAGATTC
>JBJXEY010000504.1:0-46088 GCA_046153355.1 Burkholderiales bacterium | reverse complement strand
CGATCAGGGGTAATTACCCCTGATCGGTATTTTCATTGAACTAACGGCCAGGCGAGAGTAACCGGCATTGCAGTCTCCGGTTTTTGTCTTCTGACCATTTGCCACCGACATGGAGCATCCATGAGCGCAGTAGCCTATACCTCGACCGAGAAAAAACGAATTCGTAAAAGCTTCGCTAAAAGGGCTGGCGTATTGAACGTGCCCTATTTGTTGGCGACGCAACTCGAATCCTATGCGTCGTTCCTCCAGGCGCAAACAGCTCCCGATAGCCGCAAATTGCAAGGCTTGCAGGCGGCATTCGGCTCGATATTTCCGATTTCGTCGCATTCGGGAAATGCGAGGCTTGACTTTGTCTCCTACGCATTGGGCGAACCTCCTTTCGATGTCAAGGAGTGTCAGCAACGCGGACTGACCTTCGCCAGTCCTCTGCGGGCGAAGGTGCGCTTGACGATTATGGACAAAGAGGCATCCAAACCGACCATCAAAGAAGTCAAGGAGCAAGAGGTGTACATGGGTGAAATCCCACTCATGACCACCACCGGGTCGTTTGTGATCAATGGCACAGAGCGGGTCATCGTATCCCAGCTGCATCGCTCGCCTGGCGTGTTTTTTGAGCATGATCGTGGCAAGACCCATTCCTCTGGGAAATTGTTATTTTCCGCGCGAATCATTCCCTATCGTGGCTCATGGCTGGATTTTGAGTTCGATCCAAAAGATTTTCTGTATTTCCGCGTCGATCGCCGCCGCAAGATGCCGGTAACCATTTTGCTCAAATCGATTGGCATGACGCATGAGGAAATTCTCGCGGCTTTTTACGATTTCGAGACTTTCCATTTGACCGACGCCAGTGTTCAGTACGAATTAGTTCCCGAGCGGTTGCGTGGCGAGGTTGCAGGATTCGATATTGTCGACAAAAGCGGCAAGGTCATCGTACAAAAAGACAAACGCGTCACAGTCCGGCACATACGCGATATGGAAGCAGCCGGGCTCAAGCGCGTCGAAGTGCCGGAAGACTTCATGATGGCGCGCGTGATTGCCAATGACATTGTTGATACCGAGACGGGTGAGATCCTGGTCAAGGCCAACGATGAAATCACCGAAGCGTTGATGACTAAATTGCGCGCGGCAAAAATAGCCTCTATCAAAACGCTATATACCAACGATCTGGATCAAGGTAGCTACATTTCGCAAACGCTGCGCGTCGACGAGGCTGTGGATCAGACTGCGTCACGGGTGGCTATCTATCGAATGATGCGGCCAGGCGAGCCGCCGACCGAGGATTCGGTCGAGACACTTTTCAATGGCCTGTTCTATTCGGAGGATCGTTACGATCTTTCGACCGTGGGCCGCATGAAGTTCAATAGGCGCGCGTACCCGGAGCAAATGGACGAAAAAACGCCGCCGTGGTTGAAAAATTTCTACAAGCGCGTTGGCGCCAGAACCTCGGAAGGGTCGGGCACGCTCTCCAGCGATGACATCCTTGCCGTGGTGGGCATATTGGTTGAGCTGCGCAACGGTCGTGGCGAAGTCGACGATATCGACCATTTAGGCAATCGCCGGGTTCGCTCGGTAGGGGAATTGGCGGAAAACCAGTTTCGCGCCGGGCTGGTTCGCGTTGAACGTGCGGTAAAGGAGCGTTTATCGCAAGCCGAATCGGATAATCTGATGCCGCATGATTTGATCAATGCCAAGCCGATATCGGCAGCGATCAAAGAATTCTTCGGGTCCAGCCAATTGTCGCAATTCATGGATCAGACCAATCCGCTATCCGAAATTACCCATAAGCGTCGCGTCTCGGCCCTGGGGCCGGGTGGACTGACGCGTGAGCGAGCCGGTTTTGAGGTGCGTGACGTGCACCCGACCCACTACGGCCGCGTTTGTCCGATCGAGACGCCAGAGGGCCCGAACATCGGCTTGATCAACTCGTTAGCCTTGTTTGCTCGCACTAATTCATATGGATTCCTCGAGACCCCCTATCGCAAGGTGGTGAATAGCAAGGTCACCAACGAGATTGATTTTTTGTCCGCGATCGAAGAAGCGAATTTCGTTATCGCCCAGGCCAATGCTGAATTGGACAAGAACGGAAAACTTCAAGACGGATTGGTTTCCTGCCGCAGCCACAATGAGTTCATGTTGGCGACCCCTGATCGCGTGCATTACATGGACGTGGCACCGGCACAAATTGTCTCGGTTGCCGCTTCGTTGATTCCATTTCTTGAGCATGACGACGCCAATCGCGCGTTGATGGGTTCCAACATGCAGCGCCAGGCGGTCCCATGTTTGCGACCGGAAAAGGCTCTCGTTGGTACGGGCATCGAGCGTACCGTGGCGGTCGATTCAGGCACCGCAGTGCAAGCTTTGCGCGGTGGCATTGTCGATTACGTGGATGCCAGCCGCATTGTGGTTCGAGTCAACGACGATGAAACCGTGCAGGGCGAGGTTGGTGTCGATATTTACAACTTGGTCAAATACACGCGCTCGAATCAGAACACCAATATCAACCAGCGCCCGTTGGTCAGGGTGGGCGAACATCTATCCAAGGGCGATGTCGTCGCCGATGGCGCGTCAACCGATATTGGGGAACTGGCCCTGGGCCAGAACATGTTGGTCGCGTTCATGCCCTGGAACGGTTACAACTTCGAGGATTCGATCCTGATCTCGGAGCGCGTGGTCGCGGATGATCGGTACACCTCGATTCATATCGAAGAGTTGACTGTTGTGGCGCGTGACACCAAGCTGGGTCCCGAGGAAATCACGCGTGACATCTCCAATCTTTCAGAGGGGCAACTTGCGCGTCTTGACGAATCGGGCATTGTCTATATCGGTGCCGAAGTCGAGGCCGGCGACGTGCTAGTAGGTAAGGTCACCCCAAAGGGTGAAACGCAATTGACGCCTGAAGAAAAGTTGCTTCGCGCGATATTTGGCGAAAAAGCCTCGGACGTGAAAGACACGAGCCTGCGCGTTCCCTCTGGTATTTCCGGGACGGTGATAGATGTACAGGTTTTCACTCGCGAAGGCATAGACCGGGATATGCGTGCACAGCAGATCATCGATGAGGAACTGAAACGGTATAAGAAGGACTTGGCCGACCAGATGCGTATCGTCGAGAACGATACCTTTGACCGGATCGAAAAGTTGTTGCTTGGCAAGCTGGCCAATGGTGGACCGAAGAAAATGGTCAAAGGGACCAAGATAGCCAAGAGTTACCTGGAGACGCTGGATCGCTATCACTGGTTTGATATTCGGCTCGCGGCTGACGACTCCGCGGCGCAATTGGAAAGTCTAAAAGACAGCCTGTCGCGCATGCGCGACGAATTCGACAAGGCCTTTGAATCGAAGAAAAAGAAATTGACGCAGGGCGATGAACTGCCACCGGGTGTGCAGAAGATGGTTAAAGCCTATGTTGCGGTGAAGCGCCGTTTGCAGCCGGGCGACAAGATGGCCGGTCGTCATGGTAATAAGGGTGTTGTTTCCAAGATTGTGCCCATCGAAGATATGCCCTACATGGCGGATGGCACACCGGTTGACGTTGTACTAAATCCATTGGGCGTTCCGTCGCGGATGAATGTTGGACAGATTCTGGAAACGCACCTGGGTTGGGCCGCCAAGGGCATTGGTATCAAGATTGGCAAAATGCTCGATGCCGGAACGAAGGCCGCAGAAATGAAAACATTCCTCAAAGAGGTTTATAACTCGAGCGGCAAGCCTGAGGATATTGATTCATTCGAAGACGGGGAAATATTAGAGCTATCCCATAATCTTCGCGGCGGCGTGCCTTTTGCGACGCCGGTATTCGACGGTGCGTCGGAAGACGAGATCAAGAAAATGCTAGATATCGCCGGTTTGCCTCGTTCCGGCCAGGTAACGCTGCACGACGGTCGAACTGGCGATGCCTTTGATCGTTCGGTGACCGTGGGTTACATGCATGTGCTGAAACTTCACCATTTAGTTGATGACAAGATGCACGCACGATCTACTGGGCCCTACAGCTTGGTCACGCAGCAACCCCTGGGTGGCAAGGCGCAATTTGGCGGTCAGCGATTTGGCGAAATGGAAGTGTGGGCGCTGGAAGCCTATGGAGCCTCCTACACCTTGCAGGAAATGCTTACCGTCAAATCAGACGATATCGCTGGGCGCACCAAGGTCTACGAAAACATCGTCAAGGGTGATCACAAGATCGATGCCGGCATGCCGGAGTCGTTCAATGTGTTGGTGAAAGAAATTCGCTCGCTCGCTATCGACATCGATCTTGAGCGTTACTAAGCAATAAAACAGTTTTACCCATTTAGTTTTTGTATCGGTCTTTGCCAGATTGGAGTGACAAATGAAAGCACTGCTGGATTTGTTCAAGCAGGTCACGCAAGAAGAAGAATTCGACACCATCAAGATCGGCATCGCTTCGCCCGACAAGATTCGGTCTTGGTCTTTTGGCGAAGTCAAGAAGCCTGAGACGATCAACTATCGAACCTTCAAGCCTGAACGCGATGGCCTTTTCTGCGCGAAAATATTCGGGCCGATTAAGGACTATGAGTGCCTTTGCGGCAAATACAAACGCCTAAAACATCGTGGCGTTATTTGCGAGAAATGTGGCGTCGAGGTAACGCTGGCCAAGGTGCGTCGCGAACGCATGGGCCATATCGAGTTGGCCAGTCCAACCGCGCACATATGGTTTCTGAAAAGCCTGCCCTCCCGTCTTGGCTTGGTGCTGGACATGACGTTGCGCGATATCGAACGTGTGCTTTACTTCGAAGCGTTCGTCGTAACTGATCAGGGGATGACGCCGTTAAAACGCGCCCAGCTTTTGACCGAGGATGACTACCTCGCCAAGGTGGAGGAGTTTGGCGACGATTTTCAGGCCGTGATGGGCGCGGAAGGTGTGCGTGAATTGTTGCGCTCGATCGATGTCAATGCCGAGATCGAAACCATCCGCAAGGATCTGGAAACCACCGGTTCGGATACCAAAATCAAGAAACTTGCCAAGCGCCTAAAAGTGCTTGAGGGATTCCAGAAGTCGGGCATCAAACCTGAGTGGATGGTTCTTGAAGTGCTCCCGGTGCTGCCCCCAGAATTGCGTCCCTTAGTGCCTTTGGATGGGGGGCGATTTGCAACCTCCGATTTGAACGATTTATATCGTCGGGTGATTAACAGAAATAACCGACTCAAGCGCTTGCTGGAATTGAAGGCCCCCGAAATTATCGTCCGAAACGAAAAGCGCATGCTTCAAGAGGCCGTTGATTCCCTGCTGGATAACGGCCGTCGCGGCAAAGCGATGACGGGTGCGAATAAGCGACCTTTGAAATCCTTAGCCGACATGATCAAGGGTAAAGGTGGACGCTTCCGTCAAAATCTGCTGGGGAAACGCGTCGATTATTCTGGTCGCTCGGTGATTGTCGTGGGCCCGCAGTTGAAATTGCATCAGTGCGGCTTGCCTAAGAAAATGGCTTTGGAACTATTCAAGCCATTTATTTTCCATAAGCTGGAAATTCAAGGAATTGCGACGACAATCAAAGCGGCAAAACGTGAGGTTGAAGCCGAAACGCCGGTTGTCTGGGATATTCTTGAAGAGGTCATACGCGAGCATCCGATTATGTTGAATCGGGCGCCTACTCTTCACCGGCTGGGCATTCAGGCATTTGAACCGGTTCTGATAGAAGGCAAAGCAATCCAATTGCATCCGCTGGTTTGCGCCGCTTTCAATGCCGACTTCGATGGTGACCAGATGGCGGTACACATCCCGCTGTCTTTGGAAGCGCAAATGGAGGCGCGCACGCTCATGCTGGCCTCCAACAATATTCTATCGCCGGCCAATGGCGAGCCAATTATTGTGCCCTCGCAAGACATTGTCTTGGGACTTTATTACGCCACCCGTCAACGTATCAATGCACGCGGCGAAAACATGTCGTTCATTGACATAAGCGAAATCTCCAGGGCGTACGAATCTAGACAAATTGAATTGCATGCGTCGATCAACGTTCGTATTCGCGAAATCGAATTCATCGAAAACGGCGAGACGCGCGACCGTCGCGAAAAATTGACTCGCTATAAAACCACGGTTGGCCGTGCGCTACTTTCGGAAATTCTTCCTCCAGGCTTGCCTTTTGAACTCATCAACAAGGCGTTGAAAAAGAAAGAAATCTCCCGCTTAATCAATGCCTCTTTCCGCCGTTGCGGATTGCGCGAAACGGTCATTTTTGCTGATAAATTGATGCAGGCCGGATTTACATTCGCTACGCGAGCTGGTCTCTCAATTTGTGTGGACGACATGCTGATTCCCGATCAAAAGCACACTTTGATATCCGCAGCGGAGGCGGAAGTAAAGGAAATCGAGCAGCAATACACCTCGGGTTTGGTGACGGTGGGCGAGCGCTACAACAAAGTGGTCGATATCTGGGGTCGGGCTGGCGATCAAGTCGGCAAGGCGATGATGGATCAATTATCGGCGCAGAGCGTGGTTGATCGCGAGGGAAAAACCGTAAAACAGGAGTCCTTCAACTCCATCTATATGATGGCGGATTCGGGCGCGCGAGGATCAGCAGCGCAGATTCGCCAACTCGCTGGCATGCGCGGCTTGATGGCCAAGCCGGATGGTTCGATTATCGAAACGCCTATTACCGCGA
The DNA here is from genome assembly GCA_046153355.1 of Burkholderiales bacterium. Classification (GTDB taxonomy): domain Bacteria; phylum Pseudomonadota; class Gammaproteobacteria; order Burkholderiales; family SG8-39; genus 2-02-FULL-62-17. Next base: position 39,471 of record JBJXEY010000504.1, on the reverse strand, counting down.
ATTTCCGCGAAGGCCTTAACGTGTTGCAGTATTTCATCTCGACTCACGGTGCGCGAAAAGGCTTGGCCGACACCGCCCTGAAGACCGCGAATTCGGGCTATTTGACTCGCCGCTTGGTCGATGTGACCCAAGACTTGGTGGTTACCGAACTCGATTGCGGCACCAGTAACGGTGTAGCAATGAAAGCCTTGGTGGAAGGCGGCGAGGTTGTTGAAGCATTGCGCGAGCGAATCTTGGGCCGCGTAACGGTCGCGGATGTATTGCATCCAGAAACTCAAGATGTACTTTTCCCGTCCGGCACTCAGCTCAACGAGGACGAAGTTGAAACCGTCGAAGCATTGGGCGTGGATGAGGTTCGAGTCCGCACGCCACTGACCTGCGACACCCGTTGGGGTCTGTGCAGCAAATGTTATGGTCGCGATCTGGGCCGCGGAAGCTTGGTGAATACCGGTGAGGCGATCGGCGTGATCGCCGCCCAGTCGATCGGCGAGCCAGGCACACAGTTGACAATGCGTACCTTCCACATTGGCGGGGCAGCGTCGCGTACCGCGGTCGCGAGTCAAGTCGAAGCAAAATCAAATGGCGTGGTGCGATTTTCCGCGCAAATGCGCTACGTTACCAATCCTAAAGGCGAGAAGATCGTTATCTCCCGTACTGGCGAGGTTTTGGTTACGGAAGACAACGGCAGAGAACGCGAACGTCATAAAGTGCCGTATGGCGCCACAATGGGTGTAGGCGATGGTGCTTCGGTCAGAGCCGGGCAGTTATTGGCTACGTGGGATCCACATACTCGACCTATCGTCACAGAATACGGTGGAGTCATTCGCTTCGAAAACGTCGAAGAAGGTTCAACGGTTCAGAAGCAGATTGACGAAATTACCGGCTTGTCGACGTTGGTGGTGATCGACCCCAAACGCCGTGGGACGGCAAGCAAGGGGCTGCGTCCTCAAGTGAAGCTGCTTAATGAATCGGGCGAAGAAATTCGAATAGCCGGTACCGATCATGCGGTCAATATAACCTTCCAGGTTGGATCATTGATTACGGTGAAGGATGGGCAAAAAGTGGATGTGGGCGAGGTGCTTGCTCGTATTCCCCAGGAAACATCGAAGACACGTGATATCACAGGTGGTTTGCCCAGAGTCGCGGAGCTTTTCGAGGCGAGGGCGCCCAAAGACGCAGGCATGCTTGCCGAAGTGACCGGAACGATTTCGTTCGGCAAGGACACCAAAGGCAAGCAACGTTTGATCATCACCGACGTTGACAATACCGCGCACGAGTTCCTTATTCCCAAGGATAAACACGTGATGGTGCATGATGGCCAGGTGGTAAATGCCGGCGAAGTGATTGTCGATGGGCCAGCGGATCCGCATGACATATTGCGACTGCAAGGTGTCGAGGCATTGGCTAGGTATGTAATTGACGAAGTGCAGGACGTCTACCGCCTGCAGGGTGTGCGAATCAATGACAAACACATCGAAGTGATTGTGCGTCAGATGTTGCGGCGAGTGCAGATCGAAGAGCCTGGCGACTCGCGCTTCATCACGGGTGAGCAAGTGGAGCGAGCGGATGTGCTAGAGGAGAATGAAAAGCTGCAAGCTGAAGGGAAGAAGGAAGCGACATATAGCTTCATGTTGTTGGGAATAACCAAGGCTTCCCTCTCGACTGATTCATTTATATCTGCGGCATCCTTCCAGGAGACCACACGCGTCTTGACCGAGGCCGCAATCATGGGTAAAAAAGACGATCTACGTGGCCTCAAAGAAAATGTGATTGTCGGCCGGTTAATACCTGCTGGCACTGGTCTGGCGTACCACGCGGCTAAGAAAACCGCGCCAGCGCAAGCGCTGTTTCAGGATCCCGATGTAACACAAAGCGAATCGGAAACGCAAGAGGAAAGCGCCTAAGGGGTCTTGCTAAACGGGGGCGTAGGCCCCCTTTACAACCATTAGCCAACATGAAACATTGGCTTTCGCAGTAACTTTGAAGTTTCTCTATAAGTTCCCGAAGAGAATCGCAGCCAAAGAGTTACTTGGTCTTCCTACTACTTTGGCAAGAATGCAAGCACCATATTCACCCCTTTGCCAGGCTCGATGCAAAATTTTTTTCGGAAGACCCAGTAAATTAAGGTTGAATGCTTGACCAACTCGTGCGAAAGCGATTAAACTCTTCGGCCCTTCAAGTCATGCCTTTTTGGCAGATCTCGCTAAGCGGCGCAGTCCTTTTTTTGGATCTCTAAATAATGCCAACTATCAGTCAGTTAGTAAGAAAAGGTCGGGGTACGATACCGGCAAAAAGCAAGGTGCCTGCATTGGCAGGCTCGCCCCAGAAACGCGGCGTCTGCACTCGCGTGTATACGACGACTCCTAAAAAGCCGAATTCCGCGCTGCGAAAAGTAGCCAAAGTTCGTTTGACGAACGGGTTCGAAGTTATTAGCTATATCGGCGGCGAGGGACATAATTTGCAGGAGCACTCCGTAGTATTGATCCGCGGCGGACGGGTGAAGGATTTGCCAGGTGTGCGTTACCACATTGTAAGAGGGTCTTTGGACACCCAGGGTGTCAAAGACCGCAAGCAGAGCCGTTCCAAATACGGCGCCAAACGTCCTAAAGCTGCCTAAAGAATTCGATATAAGGTCACACAGCCATGCCACGTCGCAGAGAGATACCCAAGCGTGAAATACTACCCGATCCGAAATTCGGCAATCAGGACGTAGCGAAGTTCGTCAATGTATTGATGACTAGAGGAAAGAAATCGGTCGCGGAACGTATCTTGTACGGTGCCTTCGATAGCATCAAAACCAAATCGGGCAAGGATCCGCTGGATATATTCACCCTTGCGGTGCAAAACGTAAAACCTTTGGTCGAAGTCAAGAGCCGACGTGTAGGTGGCGCGAATTACCAGGTACCTGTCGAGGTACGACCAGTGCGTCGTGCCGCGTTATCTATGCGATGGATACGTGAAGCCGCGCAAAAACGCGGCGAAAAATCGATGGGTGCAAGGCTGGCCGGAGAATTATTGGAGGCCGCCGAAGGTCGCGGTGGTGCGATGAAAAAACGCGACGAAGTTCATCGCATGGCGGAGGCCAACAAGGCTTTCGCGCATTACCGTTTCTGATCGGTTGAATCTCGTGGCGCGTAAGACTCCCATTGATCGATACCGAAATATAGGTATATCGGCGCATATCGATGCGGGTAAGACGACGACCGTGGAACGAATTCTTTTCTATACTGGGGTTTCCAACAAAATTGGCGAGGTGCACGACGGGGCGACCGTCATGGATTGGATGGAGCAAGAACGCGAGCGCGGTATAACCATCACATCTGCTGCGACTACCTGTTTTTGGAAGGGCATGGACGGGAACTTCGCGGAGCATCGAATCAACATCATCGATACTCCGGGTCACGTCGATTTCACGATTGAGGTAGAACGTTCGATGCGAGTTCTCGATGGTGCTTGCATGGTTTTTTGCGCTGTGAGCGGAGTCCAATCGCAGTCAGAAACGGTGTGGCGTCAGGCAAATAAATACAAAGTTCCGCGATTGGCGTTTGTAAACAAAATGGATCGATCGGGCGCGAATTTCTACAAAGTTGTCGAGCAAATGAAGGCACGTCTTCACGCGAATCCGGTCGCAATTCAGATTCCCATCGGGTCTGAAGAGGCATTTGAAGGTGTGGTCGATCTCGTTCGCATGAAAGCGATCTATTGGGATGACACCACGCAAGGCATGAAGTTCGAGATGCGGGAAATTCCCGAAAATCTTTTGGGATTGGCCAAGGAGTGGCGGGAAAAAATGGTGGAAGCCTCGGCCGAGGCCAATGAAGACTTGATGAACAAATATCTCGACGACGGTGAGCTTTGCGTCGACGACCTCAAAAAGGGCTTGCGTTGGCGCACCCTGGCCTCGGAAATCGTGCCGGTGTTATGCGGTTCCGCCTTTAAGAATAAGGGTGTTCAGGCGATGCTCGACGCGGTAGTCGAGTTTCTTCCTTCTCCAGGGGATATCGCAGCAGTCAAGGGCGATAAGGAAAATGGCATCACCGATGTTCGAAATCCGAAGGACGAAGAGCCATTTGCAGCTTTGGCTTTCAAGATCACGACCGACCCCTTGGTAGGTCGGTTGACTTTTTTGCGAGTCTATTCGGGGGTAATCAAATCCGGGGATGTCATCTATAACTCGGGAAAGGGTCGCACGGAGCGAATTGGACGTTTGCTGCAAATGCACGCCAATCAGCGCGAAGAAATAAAGGAAGTGCGGGCGGGAGATATTGCCGCGGTCGTTGGTTTGCAAGATGTAACGACTGGCGAGACGTTATGCGATCCAGAGAATCCAATCACGCTTGAGCGGATGATTTTCCCCGAACCCGTGATTCACGTCGCGGTTGAACCCAAGACCAGGGTCGATCAAGAAAAGATGAGTATCGCGCTAAATAGCTTGGCGCAGGAGGATCCTTCCTTTCGCGTTCGAAACGACGAAGAGTCCGGCCAAACCATCATCTCTGGAATGGGCGAACTTCATTTAGAGATTCTGGTTGATCGCATGAAGCGTGAGTTTAACGTTGCGGCCAATGTGGGCGCGCCACAAGTCGCCTATCGCGAAACTATCAGGAAACAATCTGGTGACGTAGAAGGCAAATTCATCAAACAATCTGGCGGACGTGGGCAATACGGCCACGTTTGGCTGCGTTTAGAGCCGAATGTAGGCAAAGGTTATGAATTCGTCGACATGATTAAAGGCGGTTCCGTGCCGCGCGAGTACATTCCGGCGATTCAAAAAGGTGTTGTCGAGGCTCTTCAAGGTGGCGTGCTGGCGGGCTTTCCTCTGGTCAATGTGAAGGCGACGTTAATCGATGGCTCCTATCATGAGATGGACTCCAACGAAAACGCCTTCAAAACGGCCGCTTTTTTCGCCCTCAAAGATGGAGTACGCAAGGCCTCACCTGCGCTGCTCGAACCGATCATGGCGGTTGAAGTTGAAACCCCCGAAAACTGCATGGGCAATGTCATGGGCGATTTATCGTCCCGACGCGGTCTTGTACAGGGCATGGAAGATTTGCCAGGAACGAAAGCAATCAAGGCAGAGGTGCCATTAGCGGAAATGTTCGGTTATTCGACGACGCTTCGCTCCCTCAGCCAAGGGCGCGCTACTTATACGATGGAATTTAAGCACTACGCCGAGGCACCAAAACAGGTTTCCGAGGCGATTATTAATCGACATGCTGGTATAGACGAAAAGAAATAACAGGGAATCTGGATCATGGCAAAAGGCAAATTTGAGCGTACCAAGCCGCACGTGAACGTGGGGACGATTGGGCACGTGGATCACGGCAAGACGACCTTGACGGCGGCGATGACGCATGTGCTGTCGAAGAAGTTTGGTGGCGAGGCGAAGAACTACGATCAGATCGACGCGGCGCCGGAGGAGAAGGCGCGCGGGATCACGATCAACACCGCGCACGTGGAGTACGAGACCAAGAATCGCCACTACGCGCACGTGGATTGTCCTGGTCACGCTGACTACATCAAGAACATGATTACGGGTGCGGCGCAGATGGATGGGGCGATTCTGGTGTGCTCGGCCGCCGACGGCCCGATGCCGCAGACCAGAGAGCATATTCTCTTGGCGCGCCAGGTGGGGGTTCCCTACATCGTGGTGTTCCTGAATAAGGCCGACATGGTCGATGACGCGGAGCTGTTGGAACTGGTGGAGTTGGAGGTGCGCGAGCTGCTCACCAAGTACGAATTCCCTGGCGACAAGACCCCGATCATCATCGGCAGCGCCTTGAAGGCGTTGGAGGGTGATACCACGGATATGGGCGAGGGGGCGATCATGAAGCTGGCTGACGCCCTGGACAGCTACATCCCGCAGCCAGAGCGCGCGATAGAGGGGGCGTTTTTGATGCCGGTGGAGGATGTGTTCTCGATCTCTGGGCGCGGCACGGTGGTGACGGGCCGGGTGGAGCGCGGCATTGTGAAGGTGGGCGAGGAAATCGAGATTGTGGGGTTGAAGGCCACCTTGAAGACGGTATGTACGGGTGTGGAGATGTTCAGGAAGTTGCTGGACCAGGGCCAGGCTGGGGACAACATTGGGGTATTGCTGCGCGGCACCAAGCGTGAGGAGGTGGAGCGTGGGCAGGTGTTGGCCAAGCCTGGTTCGATCAATCCGCACACGAAATTTGAGTGCGAGGTGTACATCTTGTCGAAAGAAGAGGGTGGGCGGCACACGCCGTTTTTCCCTGGTTATCGGCCGCAGTTTTACTTCCGCACTACGGATGTGACGGGTAGTTGCGTGTTGCCCGAGGGCACGGAGATGGTGATGCCGGGGGACAACATCAAGATGGTGGTGACCTTGATTGCGCCGATTGCGATGGAGCAGGGCTTGCGCTTTGCCATTCGCGAAGGCGGCAAGACCGTGGGCGCCGGCGTGGTGGCCAAGGTCATTGAGTAGTAAACGGGCCTTAGAGCCAAGACAATTTCGCTTCACATAAAATATTAATCTACTGATTTGATCGGGAACGATATGCAAGGGCAAAAAATTCGAATCAGATTGAAGGCGTTTGACTATCGCCTGATCGATCAGTCGGCGCTCGAAATTGTCGACACGGCGAAACGAACTGGCGCGGTGGTCAAGGGACCCGTTCCCCTACCTACGCGAATAGAACGTTTCGATATATTGCGCTCCCCGCACGTTAATAAGACTTCGCGCGATCAGTTCGAGATGCGCACGCATTTGCGCCTAATGGACATCATTGACCCCACAGATAAAACGGTGGACGCATTGATGAAGCTTGACCTTCCAGCAGGCGTCGATGTGGAGATTAAGCTTTAATAGGATTTAGCAGGACCGCGGTATCGAGGTGGTTGTTCCCAAACCATCGCCTCGAATTGTTCAACAGCTGGCCAATTGTTGCCAGCACCTGTGCGGGTAAATTCGCGCAAGGTAATTAAAAGAGGGTAAGACCATGAGTTTGGGGCTCGTCGGCCGCAAAGTGGGCATGACTCGCATATTTACCGATGAAGGGGACTCCCTACCGGTGACCGTGCTTGATGTGTCCGACAATCGTGTTACGCAAATCAAAACTGTTGGCACGGATGGCTATACATCCGTGCAGGTTACGTACGGCAAACGCCGTGCTTCTCGCGTTAATAAAGCTTCCGCGGGACACTTCGCGAAAGCAGGTGTCGAGGCAGGACATATCACCAAGGAATTCCGCGTGGGTGAAGCTGACCTCGCGAATTTGAAACTTGGCGGTAAGCTTAGTGCTGACCTTTTTAAGGTTGGTCAGGTAGTGGACGTATCTGGCCACACTCAAGGAAAAGGATTTGCCGGTGTAGGCAAACGTCATCACTTTTCGTCCAATCGCGCGAGCCACGGAAATTCGGTCTCACATAACTCTCCTGGCTCGATCGGCATGGCCCAGGACCCTGGGCGAGTATTTCCAGGAAAGCGGATGTCGGGACATTTGGGCGATGTGAAAAGAACCGTCCAGAGACTCGAAATCGTGCGAATTGACCTTGAGCGCCAGTTGCTTCTAATCAAAGGTGCGGTCCCGGGAAGTAAAGGCAGAGACCTTTTCGTTCTGCCCACAGTTAAGCCACGTAAGATTCGCGTGGTCGTCGCTAAAGCGGCACCGGGGAAGAAATGAGGCTAGCATGGATCTGAAACTAATCGACGCTCAAGGCGCAAGCTCAGCGACAGTCACGGCATCGGATGCACTTTTTGACCGAGAATTCAATCAGTCTTTGGTGCATCAAATAGTCATTGCTTATCAAGCTAACGGACGCAGTGGAACACGGGCGCAAAAAGGTCGCAGTGATGTGGCTAAATCGGGACGCAAACCCTTTGCGCAAAAAGGAACTGGTCGAGCCCGGGCAGGCGACGCCGCAAGTCCAATCTGGCGAGGCGGTGGAAAGATTTTTCCGAATTTACCGGACGAAAATTTCAGCCAGAAGGTCAATCGAAAAATGTACCGAGTGGGAATGTGTTCGATCCTATCCCAATTGGTGCGCGATGGACGCCTCGTTGTGGTGGAGGAATTTTCGGTTGCCGCTCCAAAGACCAAATTGTTGGCTCAAAAAATCCGTGCCATGGGTTTGGATTCGGTCTTGGTCATTACTGACGTGGTTGATGAAAATTTGATGTTGTCCTCGAGGAATCTTCCTCATGTCCGCGTGTTGGATGTCAGCCACGCTGATCCGGTATCCCTCATTCGTCACGACCGGGTAGTTCTTACTCGCAAAGCGATTTCGAAATTCGAGGAGATACTCGTATGAATGGGACCCCTGGAAAAATAAGCAATGAACGATTGATGCTGGTCTTATTGGCGCCGCAAGTGTCTGAAAAAAGTACTTTTGTGGGCGAGAAGAACAATCAGTATGTCTTTCGCGTACTCGCGGACGCAACCAAGCCCGAGATTAAGGCTGCGGTCGAGCTAATGTTCAAAAAGAAAGTGCGGGCTGTTCAAGTGGCCAACGTCAAAGGCAAGGAAAAACGTTCTGGACGGACCATCGGCCGGCGCCGGAACTGGAAAAAGGCGTATGTGAGCTTGATGTCCGGCGAAGAAATCACTTATCAGGCCGCGGAGTAAACCATGGCACTCGTTAAACTAAAACCTACCTCAAATGGACGCCGTGCTGTCGTACGGGTCGTGAATCCGGACTTGCATAAGGGAAAACCCGAGGCCAGTCTATTAGAGAAGAAGATTCGTGGATCGGGACGTAACAATTCCGGTCGCATCACCATGCGCCATCAAGGCGGCGGTCATAAGCAGCACTACCGTATCATCGACTTCAAGCGTGATAAAGACGGTATCGCGGCAAAAGTGGAACGTATCGAATACGACCCGAACAGAAGCGCGAATATCGGCTTGCTTTGCTACACCGACGGAGAACGTCGCTACGTCATTGCCTGCAAAGGATTAAAAGCTGGGGCAATTTTGCTGTCAGGACCGGAGGCGCCGATTAAGCCTGGCAATACGCTCCCACTGAGAAACATACCGGTCGGCTCAACCATTTTCTGTATTGAAATGCTTCCCGGAAAGGGTGCCCAATTGGCGCGTGCGGCGGGAACTTCCGCTCAACTACTTGCACGAGAGGGGAGTTACGCTCAGTTGCGCCTACGCTCAGGTGAGATTCGCAAAGTACATGTCGACTGCCGCGCAACATTGGGTGAGGTAGGCAATGAAGAACACTCCTTGCGTTCTATTGGTAAGGCCGGTGCTAAGCGTTGGCGCGGAATTCGACCAACAGTAAGAGGGGTCGCGATGAATCCAATTGACCATCCGCACGGTGGCGGCGAAGGACGGACCGCCGCAGCCCAAGATCCGGTAAGTCCCTGGGGCACTCTGTCCAAGGGCTACAAGACTCGTAAAAACAAGCGTACTCGCGGAATGATTGTTCAATTCCGCCATAAGAGATAGGAATAGGCCATGGGACGTTCGGTCAAAAAAGGTCCATTTGTGGACCACCATTTATACAAGAAAATCGAAACCGCTAGATCGAATAGCGACAAACGCCCGATCAAAACATGGTCGCGTCGTTCGACTATCGTGCCGGATTTTGTCGGCCTGACAATCGCGGTACATAACGGCAAACAACATGTGCCTGTATATATCTCCGAAAACATGGTTGGCCATAAATTGGGTGAATTTGCGCTCACTCGGGTTTTCAAGGGCCATTCGGCTGACAAAAAAGTGGCTGCGCCATCTTCGGCGCCTAAGAAATGACGGAGCGACAAATGGAAACCCAAGCCAAGTTGTATGGCGTTCGACTCTCCGCGCAAAAGGGAAGGTTAGTTGCCGATCTCGTGCGCGGCCTCCCGGTTGATCAAGCATTAAACGTGTTGACCTTCAGTCCAAAGCGCGGTGCGCAAATAATTAAAAAAGTATTGGAATCGGCTATCGCCAACGCCGAACACAATGACGGCGCTGATATTGACGAGCTTAAGGTCAAAACAATCATGGTTGAGAAAGGCACGGTCCTAAAACGTTTCCAGGCTAGGGCGAAAGGACGCGGAAATCGCATCATCAAGCCGACCTGCCATATTTTTGTAACCGTTGGAGACGCCCAAATGGCGCGCTCGACGAAAAAAGCGAGCGCATAAGGATCACTCATGGGCCAAAAAATACATCCGATTGGATTTCGCCTCGCAGTCAACAAAAACTGGGGTTCACGTTGGTTCGCCAATAGCAAAAACTTCGCTACCATGCTTAACGAGGATCTCAAGGTTCGGGATTATTTGAAGGGCAAACTCGCTCATGCATCGGTGGGTCGGGTTGTCATCGAGCGTCCGGCCAAAGATGCCCGCATCACCATTCATAGCGCAAGGCCTGGAGTGGTAATAGGCAAAAAAGGCGAAGATATCGAAGTTCTCAAGGCGGATCTGCGCAAATTGTTGGGTGTGCAAATGGTGCATGTCAATATTGAGGAGATTCGCAAACCCGAGATTGATGCGCAATTGATTGCCGATTCGATTACGCAGCAGTTGGAGAAGCGAATCATGTTTCGCCGCGCGATGAAACGCGCGATGCAAAATGCGATGCGTCTGGGTGCGCAAGGCATCAAGATCATGAGTGCTGGAAGGTTAAATGGCATTGAGATCGCCAGGACGGAATGGTATCGAGAGGGTCGAGTCCCGCTTCATACCTTGCGCGCGGACATCGACTATGGTGTTTCGGAGGCTAAAACGACTTACGGCGTGATCGGGGTCAAGGTTTGGGTCTACAAGGGCGAGGTATTGGCTAAGGCTGATCAACCGACTGCGCCGATCGCGCCGGCAATAGATGACGCGCCAGCCGCCAAAACCCTAAAGAAGGCTCCGGTGCGAGCGAGCGAGGCCAGCGATGTCAACGTAGAGGGCGCCGCAGACCCATCGAAACCCAGGGCCGCGCGAACCAGACTTCCCCGCAAAGAGGCTGAATCCGCAAAACCTGCTGAAGCGGCCACAAAAACCGCAGCCACAGACGATACATCCAAGGCAGCCGTCAAGCGAGCCCGAAAACCCAAGACAACCGCTGACGGCGGCTCTGGCGAGCAAAGCAGCTAGGAGATATTGATGTTACAACCGGCAAGAACTAAATACCGAAAACAACAAAAGGGACGTAATACCGGCGTTGCGACGCGGGGCGCAAAAGTGTCCTTTGGTGAATTCGGCCTTAAAGCTGTGGAGCGTGGACGCTTGACGGCTCGTCAGATTGAAGCGGCACGACGCGCAATGACTCGGCATATCAAGCGGGGCGGACGCGTTTTCATCCGTATTTTTCCAGATAAACCCATTTCGCAAAAACCTGCGGAAGTTCGTATGGGAAACGGCAAAGGCAATCCGGAATATTTCGTGGCCGAAATTCAACCAGGTAAAGTTTTGTACGAAATGGATGGTGTGGACGAGTCGATGGCGCGGGCTGCGTTCGCGCTCGCCTCGGCGAAGCTACCGCTAAAAACAACCTTCGTATATCGTCAGGTGGGGTAGGCCATGAAATCAAGCGAAATCAGAGCTAAAGATTCGTCGCAGTTGGGTAAGGAGCTAGAAGATTTGTTGCGGGCGCAATTCAACCTTCGCATGCAGAAGGCGACGCAACAGCTGTCGAACACCAGCCAACTCGGAAGGGTGCGACGCGATATTGCGCGCGTCCGGACAATTATGCGTGAGAAGGTGTCAACGAAATGAACGATACTAAGACCGAAGTAAAGAACGAAGCGAAGAGCAAGAGTCACCGCACGCTCACCGGGCGCGTCGTTAGCGACAAAATGAGCAAGACTCGAACGGTGTTGGTCGAGCGGCGAGTTCCCCATCCTTTGTACGGCAAGATTTTAGTTAGATCTAAGAAATATCACATTCACGACGAGACCAACGAATGCCACAAAGGCGATTTGGTGATAATCGAGGAATGCAGGCCTTTGTCCAAGACCAAGGCATGGCGGCTTAATAAGTTGGTAGAAAAAGCGCAAATAATTTAGTTTAAATATTTATTGGTGTTGGGCGCGATTTCGTATATACTTATCGGCTCGCAAATTCACCAGTCCTTTTAATCGCTGGGCTGGTCAGACATAACCCCGAACGGGGTCCAAAACTGCCTGCCAGACATGGCGTGCAAGTTGGAGAAGAAATAATGATTCAAATGCAGACGGTGCTAGACGTCGCCGACAATACCGGCGCGCGTGCGGTGATGTGTATCAAGGTGTTGGGTGGCTCGAAGCGCCGCTATGCCTCAATTGGCGATGTCATCAAGGTCAGCGTCAAAGATGCCGCGCCCCGTGGACGCGTGAAAAAAGGCGAGATCTATAATGCCGTGGTGGTTCGCACCGCCAAAGGCGTGCGTCGCAATGATGGCAGCCTAATTCGCTTCGATTCGAATGCGGCGGTGTTGTTGAATGCGAAAATGGAACCAATAGGAACCCGCATTTTCGGACCGGTTACGCGCGAGCTGCGAAATGAACGATTCATGAAGATCGTTTCCCTTGCCCCCGAGGTTTTGTGAATATTCGCCACTGTCCTATCGCGCGACTTAATCACAAATCAAACATCAGGAAATAAATCCATGCAGAAGATCAGAAGGGGTGACGACGTAATGGTTCTGGTGGGCCGAGACAAAGGCAAACGCGGAACGGTATTGCGACGCGTCGATGAGGAGCATGTGGTTGTTGAAGGCGTAAACAAGGTTAAAAAACATCAACGCCCAAACCCGGCGAAGAACCAAACTGGCGGGATTGTCGAAAAAGAGATGCCGCTTCATATCTCCAATGTCGCGGTGTTCAATCCGCAGACGCAAAAAGCGGACAGGGTTGGCGTCAAATTGCTTGAAGATGGTCGCAGGGTGCGAGTATTCAAGTCAAATGGCGAAATGGTCGACGCGCGATAAAGGCAGACGAAAATGGCACGACTACAAGATTATTATCGTGAAACGGTTGTCCCCGAATTAAAGGAAAAGTTCGGCTACGCCTCGGCAATGCAGGTGCCCAGAATTTCGAAGATCACCCTCAATATGGGTGTTGGCGAAGCGGTGGCGGATAAAAAGGTATTAGAGCACGCGGTGGGCGATCTGACCAAAATCGCGGGTCAAAAGCCGGTTGTGACCAAGGCTAAGAAGTCGATCGCTACGTTCAAGGTACGCAAAGACTATCCAGTGGGTTGCATGGTCACGCTTCGTGGCAAGCGGATGTATGAATTTTTTGATCGACTAGTCACGATTGCCATTCCGAGAATCCGTGATTTTCGCGGTGTATCGGCCAGGGCGTTCGATGGTCGCGGCAATTACAGCATTGGCGTACGTGAACAAATTATTTTCCCGGAAATCGAGTACGACAAGATCGACGCCCTGCGGGGTCTGAATATCAGTATTACCACAACGGCGAAAACCGACGACGAGGCGCGTGCGCTTCTTGCCGCGTTTCGTTTTCCTTTCAAGAGCAGCTGAGGTACCCCATGGCTAAACTTGCCCTCATTAATCGCGACCTGAAACGACGTAAGACCGTCGCGAAATTCGCGGTACGTCGCGCAGCACTGGTTGAGGTTATGAACGATTTGAAACGCGGCGACGAAGAACGTGCCGAGGCACGCAAGGCATTCGAGCTTTTGCCCCGCGATGCGTCGCCGGCGCGTTTGCGCAATCGTTGCAGTATCACCGGCAGGCCTCGTGGTGTATTTAAGAAATTTGGCTTAGCCAGAAACAAATTGCGAGAAATCGCCATGCGAGGGGAAATTCCCGGCATGATCAAGGCCAGTTGGTAAGGGAGCGCGCATGAGCATGACCGATCCAATTTCCGATATGTTGACGCGGATTCGCAACGCGCAGATGGTGCGGCGAACCACGGTTAGCATGCCCTCGTCAAAACTGAAGGTGTCTATCGCCCAAGTACTCAAGGATGAAGGGTATATCGATGATTTTGTTATACGACCCAACGCGGGCAAGCCGGAACTAGATATTGGGCTTAAATACTACGCGGGTGCGCCGGTCATCGAAAAGATTGAGCGTGTTTCAAGGCCAGGGCTGCGCATTTACCGTGGTCGCGATGACATACCTAAGGTGATGAATGGTTTGGGCGTTGCCATTGTCTCTACTTCGCGAGGCGTCATGACCGACCGTAAGGCGCGTGCTGCCGGGGTTGGTGGCGAAGTCCTGTGCATAGTTGCTTGAGGGGAACCGAATGTCTCGCATAGGAAAAAATCCTGTACCCGTGCCCAAAGGCGTCGATGTCAGCTTGCAGGCGGGGGCGATAGCGATAAAAGGACCTCTTGGGAGCTTGAGCTATGTTTTGACTGGCGAAGTAAAAGTCGAAAGATTGGGGGACACGCTCACCTGCACGGTAGTTGACGGCGCTGCGAACGCAGACGCGATGTCTGGAACTGTGCGCGCCTTGGTGGCCAATATGGTTACGGGCGTCACAAAAGGGTTCGAGAGAAAATTGACACTGGTCGGTGTTGGGTATCGCGCTCAAGCACAAGGCGACAAACTCAACCTTTCATTGGGTTTTTCGCACCCTGTGGTTCACCAAATGCCTGCGGGGATAAAGGTCGAAACGCCGACGCAAACCGAGATACTTATCAAGGGAATCGATAAGCAGAAAGTCGGTCAGGTAGCGGCAGAAGTACGTGGCTATCGACCGCCCGAGCCCTATAAGGGCAAGGGCGTTCGTTATTCCGACGAGCAAGTGGTTATTAAAGAAACTAAGAAGAAGTAGGCGCCAATGATCAGCAAAAATGCCTCGCGCGTACGTCGCGCCAGCCAAACTCGTCGCAAGATAAACCAACTTCGCGCGGTCCGCTTGGCCGTGCATCGAACCAATGGTCACATCTATGCACAGATATTCTCGCAGGAAGGCGACAAAGTGCTTGCGAGCGCATCTAGCGTGGAGAAGGAAGTCCGTGCATCGGTGCCCAATGGTGGCAACAAATCGGCTGCCGCGAGCGTAGGTAAACGAATCGCGGAAAAAGCCAAGATATTGGGAATTGAGTCGGTGGCGTTTGATCGTTCCGGTTTCAAATATCACGGTCGGGTCAAGGCGCTGGCCGATGCGGCCCGCGAGGCCGGACTCAAGTTTTAACGCCGACGTCCTTGCGGGCGTCGCTAAGCCTGCAAGGGTCAACGAAAAAGATGTTTCAAAGGGCTATCCATGGCAAGAATGCAATCTAGGAACCAAGGCAACGAGCCGCGTACCGATGGTTTGAAGGAAAAAATGGTCGCCGTCAATCGTGTGACCAAAGTGGTCAAGGGCGGTCGGATTCTTGGTTTCGCGGCGCTAACTGTCGTTGGCGACGGCGACGGCGGTGTCGGTATGGGTAAAGGCAAGGCACGTGAGGTGCCGGTTGCGGTGCAAAAGTCACTCGAAGAAGCAAGGCGGAAAATGATCCGCGTGCGATTGAAAAACGGCACACTGCAACACTCGATTATTGGTCGGCACGGAGCGTCGAAAGTGATAATGCAGCCAGCCTCTGAGGGCACCGGCATTATTGCGGGAGGCCCTATGCGAGCGGTGTTCGAGGTAATGGGCGTAACCAATGTGCTCGCTAAATGCCTTGGATCGACCAATCCCTATAACGTCGTTCGGGCGACGCTGGACGGACTGAAAAGAATGAATACGCCCTCGGAGATTGCCGCGAAGCGCGGTAAATCCGTCGAAGAGATTACCGCGGCATAGAAGGGATCGCCATGGATGCGCAGAAAATCAAAATCAGGCTGGTCAAAAGCGTGATCGGCTGCAAACAAAGTCATCGAGATACGGTACGGGGATTGGGTCTGCGCCGCATTAATCATGTTGTCGAGTTGACCGATTCGCCACAGGTACGCGGCATGATTAATACCGTCTTCTACCTTGTACGCGTTGAAGCATAGAGGGCTGAAATATGGAACTTAATACGCTTAGTCCCGTTCCGGGGTCGAAGAAGAATCGACGCAGAGTAGGGCGTGGTATCGGGTCTGGTTTGGGTAAGACGGCTGGACGGGGTCATAAGGGGCAAAAATCGCGCTCAGGCGGTTTTCACAAGGTGGGGTTCGAGGGTGGTCAGATGCCACTGCATCGTCGCCTTCCGAAACGCGGATTTATCTCTCATAAACGTACCGAAGAGGTAAGAGTAGGGGATCTGGGGAAATTAACTGCTGGTCAGGTTGATCTCGCGGCGCTAAAGAATGCGGGCCTTGTAAGCATACATGCCGTGCAGGCGAAAATTGTTATGGCTGGTGAATTGAAAGCCAAGGTAAATATTGTTGGCATTCCAGTTAGCGTGGGGGCAAAGACGGCGATTGAAGCGGCCGGCGGTTCGGTTGGTGACATTAAGACAGAACCACGGGGTAGGCTCAAGAAGAAAGAAAAGGCAGCGTCCTAACCGACGACCTAGTTTATGGCGACCCAAGCATCCCAAATTGGCAAGTCCGGCAAATACGGCGATCTGAAAAAGAGGTTGCTGTTTTTGATCGGCGCGCTTTTGGTATTCCGCATAGGTGCCCATATTCCTGTGCCGGGCATAGACCCGGAGGAGTTGGCGAAGCTGTTTCAATCGCAACAAGGCGGGATCCTTGGTCTTTTCAACATGTTTTCCGGTGGTGCATTGTCCAGATTTACGATATTTGCCCTGGGGATCATGCCCTACATATCCTCTTCGATCATCATGCAGTTGATGACCGCAGTTTCCCCTCAGTTGGAAGCTTTAAAAAAAGAGGGGCAAGCGGGGCAAAGGAAAATCACTCAATACACGCGTTATGGCACGGTTTTTCTAGCATTGTTTCAGGCTACTGGCATTTCCATCGCGCTCGAATCACAACCAGGATTGGTAATGGATCCGGGGTTGCTGTTTCGCTTTACCACGGTGACAACACTGGTAACGGGCACCATGTTTCTTATGTGGCTGGGGGAGCAGGTCACCGAGCGCGGGCTGGGGAATGGGATTTCCATGATTATTTTTGCTGGTATCGCGGCGGGCTTACCCACTGCTATAGCGGGCCTTCTGGAGTTGGTGCGGACGGGGGCGATGAACCCTTTGACGGCTTTGGCAATCACCGTAGCAGTGGTGTTGGTGACTTGGTTTGTTTGTTTTGTTGAACGCGGGCAAAGAAAAATATTGGTTAATTACGCAAAACGCCAAGTGGGCAATAAGGTCTATGGCGGACAGGCTTCGCATCTTCCATTCAAACTCAATATGTCTGGTGTGATACCGCCAATATTTGCGAGTTCAATTATTCTATTTCCAGCCACCCTGGCGGGTTGGTTCGGTGCCAGCGAAGGCGCCAATTGGCTAAAAGATATCGCAGCGACATTGTCGCCTGGCCAACCTATCTACGTGATTTTGTATGCTGCGGCGATTGTGTTTTTCTGCTTTTTTTACACCGCGTTGCAGTACAACCCCAAGGAAACCGCCGATAACCTTAAAAAATCCGGCGCATTTGTTCCAGGAATACGTCCGGGCGATCAGACTTCACGGTATCTCGAGAAAATTTTGCTAAGGCTCACCTTGGTTGGTGCGGTATACGTAACCTTGGTGTGTTTGCTGCCTGAATTTCTTATTCTTAAATGGAACGTGCCGTTTTATTTTGGCGGTACTTCTCTTTTGATTATCGTGGTGGTCACCATGGATTTCATGGCTCAGGTTCAGGCTTACGTCATGTCGCATCAATACGAAAGCCTTCTCAAGAAAGCGAATTTCAAGGGAGCGGGCTTTCCCACCAGATAGGAACTCATGGCGAAAGAGGATGTGATCCAAATGCAGGGTGAGATCGTGGAAACCCTGCCCAATGCAACTTTCCGTGTAAAGCTGGAAAACGGGCACATCGTGCTTGGCCATATCTCTGGAAAAATGCGTATGCATTACATAAGGATTTTGCCGGGTGACAAAGTGACCGTGGAATTGACGCCGTACGATTTAACTCGGGCAAGAATTGTTTTCCGGGCCAAATAGAGGTTCGAAATTTTTAAAAAGGAAGCAGCCATGAAAGTATTGGCCTCGGTCAAGAAAATTTGCCGCAATTGCAAGATTGTTCGGCGCAAACGTGTCATTCGCGTCATTTGCAAAGATCCAAGGCATAAACAGCGTCAAGGTTAGATCTTGGCGTAATTTCGGGTTAAAATTCTCGGTTTCGCTTTTGCGACAGAGTTAAGGAAAAAGGAACGAACGCATGGCACGGATAGCAGGCGTCAATATCCCCAATCACCAACACACGGTGATTGCACTGCAGGCAATTTATGGAGTGGGTACCTCACGTGCCAAAGCCATTTGCGAAGCAGCCGGCGTGAAGCACGCGGCAAAAGTTAAGGATTTATCGGAATCCGACATGGAGAAGCTGCGCGTAGAAGTATCGCGCTTTGCCATTGAGGGCGATTTGCGTCGCGAAGTGTCGATGAATATAAAACGACTGATGGATCTGGGGTGCTATAGAGGCACGCGTCATCGCAAAGGATTGCCGGCGCGTGGGCAACGAACTCGCACCAATGCAAGAACGCGTAAAGGTCCGCGCAAGGCTGCGATAAAAGGTAAAGAGCAAGCCGGCAAAGGCTAATCCGATTGGCCAGTCCGTTAGCAACGAATTTCAGGGGAATTATTTAAATGGCAAAGCCGCCAGCACCACAAACCGCCGCCCGCGTACGAAAAAAAGTTAAGAAAAACGTCGCCGAAGCAATTGTTCATGTTCACGCGTCGTTCAACAATACCATCGTGACGATTACAGATCGGCAAGGAAACACGCTTGCCTGGGCAACTTCAGGCGGTGCAGGTTTCAAGGGGTCGAGGAAGTCGACGCCATTTGCCGCGCAAGTCGCTGCGGAATCGGCGGGTAAGGCTGCGCTTGAGTGTGGCGTTAAGAATTTAGAGGTACGTATCAAAGGACCAGGGCCAGGACGCGAGTCTGCAGTTCGGGCTTTGAATGCGCTTGGCATGAAAGTAACCAGCATTTCGGATGTGACGCCCGTGCCGCATAACGGCTGCCGTCCGCCGAAACGACGCAGGATTTGACGAGGAAACCATGGCACGCAATCTTGATCCGAAATGTAGGCAATGCCGCCGCGAAGGGGAAAAACTTTTTCTCAAGGGCGAAAAATGTTTTACCGATAAATGTGCGATTGAACGCCGGAGTTATGCGCCAGGTCAGCATGGGCAAAAAAGTGGCGCCCGATTGTCAGACTATGGCAAGCAACTGCGAGAAAAGCAGAAGCTACGCCGTATATACGGGGTATTGGAGCGCCAGTTCCGCAAGATCTATGCATCGGCTTCGCAGTCCAAAGGTGTGACAGGTGAGCGTCTGCTGCAGATTTTAGAGACCCGTCTGGATACTGTGGCATACAGAATGGGGTTTGGCTCCAGTCGCACCGAGGCGCGGCAAATCGTTCGTCACAACAGCATATTGGTCAATGGCAAGCGGGTGAACATCCCCTCCTACGCGGTACGACCAGGCGATACAGTTGAGGTTGCGGAAGCATCTAAGGCGCAGCTTCGAATAAAAGGCGCGGTTGAGGCGGCGGAATCGCGGGGAATACCTGATTGGATTGAACTCGATGCCAAAAGCATGAAAGGCAAGCTTAAGGCGTTGCCTGCCCGATCCGAATTGCCCTCGACAATTAACGAGAGCATGGTTATTGAGTTGTATTCAAAGTAAGAGACACGCAACTCATGGTGGAATTCGCTGCAACAGCTTTTTAAGCAGACAGAATTTCATTAGACGACAGGCCTGGAATAAATGCAGTAACCGCGAGCATGGCTCGCGGCCCGAGGCATAAAAACGCAACACCTATCACCGCCGATGGTCCGGAGTGCTCCGGAGCCTACGCTAACTAGTCATTCGAGGAAATCGCATGCAAACAAGTGGATTCCTAAAACCGCGCATTATCGATGTACAAGGCATCGCGCCTAATCACGCCAAGGTCGTCATGGAGCCGTTTGAGCGGGGCTATGGACACACACTTGGCAATGCGTTGCGACGCGTCCTGCTGTCTTCAATGCCGGGGTACGCCCCTACGGAGGTGCAGATCGCCGGAGTGCTTCACGAGTACTCCACAATCGAAGGCGTACAGGAAGATGTTGTCGACATCATGCTCAATCTCAAAGGCGTGGTGATGAAGTTGCACAACCGCGAAGATGCGCTGCTTACGCTGAAGAAAAACGGCGAGGGCGCGGTTACTGCCCGCGATATCGAAGCAACTCACGACGTTGAAATAATCAACCCGGAGCACGTAATCGCTCATTTGTCCCCAGGTGGCAAGCTTGAGATGCAAATCAAGGTGGAAAATGGGCGCGGTTATGTTCCTGGAAACGTACGCGTCGTTCCCGAGGAGTCCAAGGGCATTGGCAAGATCATTCTTGACGCCTCGTTTTCTCCCGTGCGTCGCGTCTCTTATGCGGTTGAGTCGGCGCGGGTAGAGCAGCGCACCGATCTCGACAAGTTGATCATTGACATCGAAACCAACGGCGCGATCGAACCCGAAGAAGCCATTCGCTATGCGGCACGAATTTTGGTCGATCAGCTGTCGGTGTTTGCGGCGCTGGAGGGAATTGCGCCAACCATCGAGGAGAAGAAATCACCCCAGGTCGATCCGATATTGATTCGACCAGTGGATGATCTCGAACTCACAGTTCGTTCCGCGAATTGTCTAAAGGCAGAGAATATTTACTACATTGGCGATCTTATCCAACGAACCGAATCCGAATTACTGAAAACGCCGAACCTGGGACGTAAATCGCTTAATGAAATCAAGGAAGTGCTTGCATCGCGTGGCTTGACTCTAGGCATGAAGCTGGAAAATTGGCCACCCGCAGGCATGGAGATCGCGCGCGGCTAATGGCCGCCCCAACATAAAAGGCAACAAAAATGCGCCATCGTCACGGACTGAGAAAACTCAATCGCACCAGCAGCCATCGATTGGCTATGTTGCGGAATATGACCAATTCGCTGCTTTTGCATGAGGCGATCAAGACTACGCTTCCAAAGGCCAAGGAATTGCGACGTGTTGTAGAACCCATGATTACCTTGGGAAAGAAGCCATCACTTGCTAACCGACGCCTTGCTTTCAACCGGCTTCGTGATCGAGAGATGGTGACCAAATTATTCAGTGAATTGGGGCCTCGCTATGCCACGCGCAATGGCGGCTACCTCCGGATATTGAAATTTGGTTTCCGCGATGGAGACAATGCACCTATGGCTTTGGTTGAGTTGCTGGATCGTCCTGAAGTCAAGGAAGAGGCTACTACGGAAGCCTCCACTTAGGATCGATCCTCGGAGGGGTGTTCGAACAAAGCCGGCAATTGCCGGCTTTGTTGTCTGCGCTTGGAAAAGCAGCGAGACAGATTGCTTTATCTAGGGTTCAACAAGATCGAATCGTTTTGGCTAAATTCCCATCATTCTTAGCGCCGATTGAAACACCTGCGATTCAGCATCGGTCAAATTCTCAAGCACGGTGAAATGATTGTCTCCGGCCATAGTTATATCTTCTGCTAAACAACTTTTCCATTTATCCCTCATTAAGTCGTGCTGGAAAAGAAACCCAGCCGTTTCGCCGCCACCCACTATTAGGTGCAGAGGGGATTCCGTGGCGGGAGGCAGCAATGCGGGACTGATCGGGATGGCGTCGCGACGACGAAGGCGAACGTCGCAATTAATTGACGGTACCTTGACGATCTCGCGTAGATCGAAAATCCCACTGATGGATAGGCCCGCCCTAATCAGTCTAGGAGGTAAATCTGCGGCGTATATGGGCCATAAGCAGGTGAGCATCATTGCTGTTAAGTGCCCCCCGGCAGAATGCCCACAAACAAAAAGTCTGTCTACCGGCGCGCCAAAATGTGACCCATTGCGGTAAAGCCAAGCGCATGCTTGAACCATTTGCATGACAATGTCACGCACTTCGACTTTAGGGCACAACGAGTAGTTGGGTATCGCCAGCGTGACGCCAGCCTGCGTAAGCGCGCGGGCCAAAAAAGAATAGCCCGCTTTATCCTGCGCTCGCCAATAGCCACCATGGATGAATACCAACAAACCTTTGCTAGCACCTTGGGCGCGAAATACGTCGATTTTCTCCGCGTCATTTTCGCCATAAGGCACATCCAGGTAGCAGTCCAGTAGGGAGCGTGCATTAGCGGAATCGTCGTTCCAACGCTGTGCGATTTGCGCAAAATCGGGTACCGATAGTCGCGGGTTGTAGAGCAAATCGTACGTGTTACCCTCGCTTTTCATCTTGGGATCTCAAGAAGCGTCGCGCACAAAAATCCAACTCTTGTCTAGTTCAGGGGACGTCAATCTAAAACGCCTCGCGCCACAGATCCAACGCCTGTTGCACTGGACGGTCGGAAAAACTGAACAACACCGCCTGATCGGCAATCTCGAAGCGATAGGGTATCCAGGAAGGGCAAACAAATACGTCCTTCGGACCAAACTCGAAGACCTCCCCTTTGATCACACAACGGCCTTTGCCCTCAACCACCGCGTACACCGTGGAATCGGTGGAACGATATTCATTGCCTTTGTAGCCTGAAGGCAATAATTGCATAAAGGTTCCCATAGTGGGCATGGCCCAACCGCCGGTGACAGGATTGGTGTATTGCAGTTTATGGCCCCAACAAGGATGACATGCTTCGTTCAATGACAGGGTGTGCAGCGCCTCGCGAGTGCGTTCAAAGGGATACCAAAAAAGCGGCGAGGTCCTACTTTTGGCGCGGTATTCCACGGGTTTCATGGTGTTACCAAATTGCGCAAAATTTTCCCCCTGCGTGCCGCGAATATCTTGGGTGGACTCGCTCGCCTTCTCCATGAATTGGGCGTCCAAATGCGCAACCAATGGCACATCCAGACCATCCATCCAAACCATGGGCTCGGACGATGGATTGCCATGATCGTGAAATGTCCACGATGGGGTAATCACGAAATCACCGACATTCATGGTGACTTTTTCACCATTTACCGCCGTGTAGGCACCGCCTCCGTGCAATATGAAGCGCAATGCGGATTGCGAATGGCGATGCGCGGGAGCAATTTCACCAGGAAGTATCAGTTGCAATCCGGCGTAGAGACTGTGCGTGATGCTGGAGCGACCGCGAAGACCGGGATTTTCCAACACCAACACGCGCCGTTCGGCCTCTTGCGCGGTGATAAGTTTCCCCGCTTCCTCTATCCAGGGCCAAACCGTGCCCCATTTCCATAGATAGGGCTTACACGGCGTTTGAGGTTCGGCCGATATCAAGCCATGCAATACCTCCCACAAAGGTGCGCAATTGCCTAAACTGATGCGATCATAGAATTGACTGCGCGCATCGATTGATTTGGTTTGAAGCTGAGCGGACATGTATTCCTCCCCGAGTCGAGGTTCGATAATATATTGGCATTCTCCCTTGTTTCGCAGTGGTCCGTTCATCGAGTTAGCATAGCGTCGCGATCCCTTTCGGTTCCATCACCGCAGCACAACCCGCCGATGCGACAAGCCACCGCAATTTTTAGGAAATTTCATGCGTAACGCCGATCTTCCGCCAACGCGCTTGCGAGGCGTGTTATCTCCTGTGGTTACTCCGTTTCGCCGCGATCTTTCACCCGATGCTGATCGTTACATCACGCATTGCAAATGGTTGCTGGGCAACGGCTGCGCGGGTCTCGCGATTTTTGGCACCAATAGCGAGGCCAATTCCTTGTCGGTTGAAGAAAGGATGATTCTGCTCGAGCAGTTGGTACTAGGTGGCGTCCCCGCAGCGCAATTGATGCCGGGTACCGGCTGCTGTTCCTTGTCGGATAGCGTCCGGCTTTCGGCTCATGCGGTTGCGCTGGGATGTGCCGGGGTTTTGATGTTGCCGCCGTTTTACTATAAGGATGTCACCGACGAGGGTCTGTATCGAAATTATGCGGAAATCGTTGAGCGGGTCGGTGACGCGCGCTTGCAACTGTATCTCTACCATATACCGCCTGTCGCCCAAGTTGGCATCTCGCTTGGATTAATCGAGCGACTACTGAAAAATTATCCGCGTGCAATCGCTGGCATAAAGGATTCGTCGGGCGACTGGAATACCACGCAGGGGTATCTCGATGCGTTCGCAAATTCCGGCTTCGATGTGTTCGCCGGCAGCGAAGTATTCCTTTTGGCAAATCTCCGCAGTGGGGGCGTGGGCTGTATCACCGCTACTGGGAATGTTAATCCTGCCGCGATCAATGATCTTTACACGGCCTGGGGATCCTCATCGGCCGATTCGCTCCAGGCCGGAATCACCACAACGCGAAACATTTTTCAAAAATATCCAATGATTCCGGCGCTAAAGGGGGCGATCACGCATTATTCTGGCGATCCCGTCTGGAGCACGGTACGCCCTCCCTTGGTTGAATTGAACCCCGGCCAATATCGTGGATTGGTTGAGGATCTCAAGGCGAATGGCTTCGAAATGCCCGGTCTTATCGAATCAGGACGGTAAATCCTTCTTCAAAAGTTGAAGCGCGTCTAGGAGCGCCAACTCGTAACGTGCCTTTTCTTTGGCAGCCGATTCCGGCGTCCATTGATAAAAGCCTTCACCGGTCTTCATGCCCAGCTTCCCTTGGGCCACCTTATCGCTCAACACGGCGGATGGTGCCGTGTTATTGGCGAGACTTGGGTACATGGTGCTCGCTGCCGCGAAGTGAATATCTAGCCCAGCGATATCTTTTTGCAGCACTGGCCCGGCGGCAAGGTAGCGGAGTCCAAAACCGAAGCGCACCGCAGCATCGACATCCTCCGCGCTGGCGAGACCCGCATCAATCATCGCGAACGCCTCTCTAGCCAGTGCATGTTGCAAACGATTGGCAAGAAATCCGGGAATGTCTTTCTTGACGTTTACCGGAACTTTCCCTAGAGCACGCATTAATTCACTGCAGTGGCTACAAAGCGCCGGGTCGGTGGCCTCGCCGCGGATGATTTCCACGGCGGGCACCAGATGCGCCGGCATGAAAAAATGCATGCCCAACATACGCTCGCGGGTTTGCAATCCACGACTGATATCGCTGATGGGAAAGCTCGATGAGTTACTGGCTACTGGCAATGTCGCGGGAGCCAGTTCCTCCATTCGAGCAAAAAGCGCCTGCTTCATGGCGAGATTCTCGGGAATGCATTCGATCACGATTCCAAGCGCTGCCCATGGCAGCTCGTCGATAGTGGGAATTATCTCCACTCGGTCCATGGCGCGTAATTCAGGTGCGGCGCCTAATTGGTCCGCAGATTGTCGGACGCGGGCCATGGCCCCGGGCCAGCGATCGCGCAGCGGCTCCACTATTTGCACCTTCCATCCGGCAGATATAAAAATCGCCGCGATGTCGGTCCCCATGGTGCCGCCGCCGACGATGCCGGCGATACGAGATGAAAAATATTCGGCCATTGATATTGCTCCGGAAAGTGGAAGGGAAATCGAGGGGGCAAATGCGCGACACGAATCGAATCGCGGAGGCCATCCCTCTGCTAAACTCGTGCGCCATGATTCGAGCCTTGCTGCTACTTGCCGCGTGCCTTTGCGCCTTCCCTCTTGGCGCGCAGACCCTGAGGGACACACTGTTTGACGCCATCAAGTCAGGTGATTATGCCGAAACGGCGCGCTTGGTCAAAGCCGGGATACATTTCACCGCGCGAAACGCGGAAGGCGAGACACCGTTAATAGTGGCCTGCGAAAACGCCAGGCTTGATACGGTGAAGCTATTGTTGGCCAATGGCGCGGATATCGAGGCCAAGTCTACCAACGGCGAAACCGCGCTACATTCGGCCGCGCTACACATGGATGCCGAAATTGCCAGGCTATTGCTGCAAAGCGGCGCCCAAGTCGATATTGTCAACAAAGATGGCGAGTCCCCTTTATATTGGGCTGCCCTTAGCGGCTCGATCGAGGTGGTGAAGCTACTGGTCGATCGCGGGGCGCGGATTGCTAGGGTTGATGCGAAAGGCAATTCTCCGCTTCATGCCGCAGCAGCGGACGGGCATATGGATGTCATCGCCTATTTGTTGGATAAGAAGGCGAACCGCCTACTGCGCAATAGAGCTGGTGAGCGCCCTGCGGATTTGGCGAAATCTCGCGGACAAATTGCTGCTGCGGAATTGCTTTCAAAATGAGCATACTTACGCGGATATTCTCCGCGCTCGTTCTCTTATTGCTACTGAACGCCTGCAGTAGCTTGCGCTTTTCCTATAACAATGCCGAAACTGGCCTGCGTTATATGGCCTGGGATTATTTGGATGTCGACGCCGAGCAAGCGGATAAATTGCAGGCGCAATTCGAGCGATTGCGGCAATGGCACCGCTCCAGCGAACTACCGCGCTACGAATCGGCATTCGCCGCTGCGAAGGAAAAAGTCTCCAAAGGATTGGCTCGATCCGATATCGAATGGGCTATAACGACTGTCCGAGCACACACGCGTTTGCTTGCTTCTCGTGCCGCGCAGGATGCCGCTCCTGTGTTGGCGACCTTGAAGCCGGAACAAATCAACGTACTGGGGAAAAAATTCGCCAAGGAAAATACGCGCTACACCGAACAGTGGATCGCGAGTGACGGTGGGGCGCGCACGCGAAAACGATTCGAAAGAATGGTCGATCAAATCGAGGACTGGACTGGACGTTTGAATCCAACACAACGCTCGATGGTGGAACGTTATATATCTTCCCATTCTGGCGATTTTGAGCGTCGCCTCGAAGAAAGGCGCAGATGGCAGCGAGAACTCATTGCAATCCTTATCAAACACAAAACTGCACCGGAGTTGGCGTCGCCGATGATGAGCTTGTTTTCCGAGCCCGAAAAAGGACAATCCAAAATTTACGTCGAAGACCTCCGACGCTGGGAATCGGGTCTTGCCGAGCTATTTCTCGCCTTGGATGCCACGCTTCTCCCCGATCAAAGATCGCGGATTCTGGCGAGGCTTGACCGCTACATGGAGGATTTTCGGGCGCTTTCGGCAGTTCGCCAATCCGCGGAATCTAAAATTCAAACGCGTGAGCTTGGCCCAAAATGAAAAACGCCTGATCCAAATAAAGCGATCAGGCGTTTTCCTGCTGAGCAAACGCGCCGAAGACGCGTTTCACGCTCCTTATTACTTGAGGTGCTTGCTCACCAGCTTGGTCATCTCAAACATCGAGACCTGTTTCTTGCCGCCGAAAACTTCCTTCAATTTGTCATCGGCATTGATGTTGCGTCGGTTCTTGCTGTCTTGAAGTTTGTTTTTCTTGATGTAGTCCCAGATCTTCTTGGTGACTTCGGTGCGGGGCATTGCCTTCGCGCCGATGACCGCGCCCAGTGCCGCGCTTGGCGTCATGGGCTTCATGAACGCCGCGTTTGGCTTGCGCTTGGCAGCGGCTTTCTTCGCGGGTTTCTTGGTTGCTTTCTTTTTCGTTGCCATCCTCGATGCTCCCTTCTAGCTGTGCGAATGATAAGAACTATGACTAAATTTCATTGGTTCCGCACACGTAAAGTGCGTGCGAGCGGAGAATGCGCCAGCATAAAAATTTTGTCAATGACCGAGGTAAATAATTTCTAGTGATTTTGTCGTGTTGGCGTTTCGAGTGGTGAAATTTTCGGGTACGCTTTTGTCTGGCATTGGCATCTTAAAACGCGTGCCCCTTGAAACGGTCCCCTAGATTATTCTCGCTACTTACAACTGCCTTACTAAAACATGGCGATCACCGACCGAACGAAATTGACGAATCCTGAGGTTCCGCCCCTGCCATTGATGCGAATGACCGCTATAGCGATCAACGGTTTAGCGTACCTTTTTATGGATCAGGATAAAGCTTCCTGGGTACCGCTCGCGACCCGCTGTGCGCGGCGATTTTGCTGGGAATCGCCACCCGGTCTAGTGGTATTGGATTGCCTATGACGCTGGGACGCAGTAAAAAATGGAAGTCTGGCACTGACCACTCGGTCAGCATTGCCGAGGAGCGTGGCGTGCGTTCGCTGCATATCGGAGGTCTGGCGATTCAAAGCGCCATGCGCCTATCCAACCCCGATGCATTGGAGCTGCATTACACGCGCGCCATGATGAGTTTCATGCTGTTTTGCCCTCGGCCTAAAGACTTGCTAATGGTCGGCCTGGGCGGCGGATCGATGGCCAAATTCCTCTATCGGCGCCTAACCGATACGCGTCTGACAGTGGTTGAGATCCGTGCCGAGGTTGTCGCCGCAGCCCGTTCCTATTTTGAGTTCCCTAGCGACGACCGGCGGATGCGGGTGATGGTCGGCGATGGCGCACGTTATGTTCCGGCCAACCCGGCCAGCGTCGATGTGCTGTTACTCGATGGTTTCGAGGATGGCGTGCAACCGCGCGATCTTTGTAGCCAGGATTTCTACGACTCGGCATTCGCCGCGTTGCGTCCCGGCGGTGTGCTGGTGGTCAACTTCATGGCGGAGGATCCGCGGCTTGATGCCATGTGTATGCGATTGGAAAAAAGCTTTGCCGGTCGCACCTTGCTACTTGAGGCTGCGGATAAGGTCAACGTGGTGGTGCTCGCGCTTCGCGATGGACCGGGAAAAATAGCCTGGAGCGAGCTGCGCACCGCCGCAGCCCAACTGCAAGGAACCCTTGATTTGCCTTTCGATAAATTCCTTGTTTCGCTTCGCGAGCGAAATGTCGGCAATGCGCGGTACCTTAGAATCGACCCCGAGGATATTTAGGCACCGGAAATAGGTTTATCAAACGAGGCATTCCAATGGGATGGGGTTGTTCCAATGGATCTTCGGCATTGGTGAACAATAAAATGCAAAGTCAGGGAGCATCGATACATGAATAGACGCGACGCGTTGGGCGCGATGATGGCGCTGGGAACCAGTGCCTGCACTGGGCTACCACTGGCGCCCAGGGTTGAAGAGGCGCCGGTAGGCACCAACTTTACGGCGGCGGTTCCTTATATTCCGACGCGACCTGAAATAGTCGATGCCATGTTAACCCTAGCGTCGATTAGCGCGCGGGATGTCGTCTATGACCTTGGATGCGGCGATGGCCGAATCGTGATTGCTGCGGCCAAGAGATATGGGGCAAGTGGTCTGGGCGTGGACATTCAATTGGAGCCGCTGGCGATTGCAGAATCGCAGGCGCATTGGGAGGGCGTATCGAACCGCGTCAAGTTCTCCATGGGAGATCTCTTCGACCTGGATCTTCGACCCGCCACGGTAGTGATGCTTTATCTTTCCGTGGAGCTCAATGTCCGGCTGCACCCGAAATTGTTAGCGCAGCTGCGGCCAGGCTCGCGCGTTGTGTCCAACCGCTTTGATATGGCCAACGTCTGGCGCCCCGCGCGCACCATTGTCGTGGGCGAGACGCCCATCCACCTTTGGCGCATTGACGCTGCTACCTAGTGGTTGCCCTCTCTGGCTACACCCGTTCTCGTCAGAATGAATTAGGGGATCATTTCCTCGTCGTCGGCGTGCCGCCGCTCGAAGCGTAAAAACATGTAATAGCCGCAGGTAGTGCCGTTGGGATATTGCCGGCACACGCTTGGCCGGGCGTTGTAAACGGTGCACGCGCGTTTATCCTGATCGAAGAACATACAAGTGGATTTGAAGATGTGATCCTTCTTGTGCCGCAACACTGGCGTTTTGCCTTCGACAATCTTGGTGAACTTGGCCTTGGCCGACTTGGGGCTGAGTTCGAAATGTTTCGCCAGCCGCGCGATATCGGCTTCGCTTACTTCGATGTGATCGTAGCTGCAGCAATAGCCGGTGCATTTGGAGCAGTTGTATTGAATATTTTTCTTTGGTGCGCTCAATTTAAACTCCTTGCGTTTGATTAGCTGACAGTCAGTACGATCTTGCCAATATGTTGGCTGGATTCCATTAGGGCGTGAGCGCCGGCAGCCTCGTCCAAGGCGAAGGTCTTGTAAATCACCGGTTTGATGGTGCCAGCCTCGATTTTTGGCCAGACCTGGTCGCGCAGCGCCACCGCGATGCCGCCCTTAAATGCAACCGATCGCGGGCGTAGCGTGGAACCGGTAATGGTGGCGCGTTTGCGGGTGATCTCCGGCGTGAACAGCGTCGATTTCGCACCGCCCAGCGCGGCGATGATGGAAATCCGCCCTTCGTCCGCCAGGCACTTTAGTTCACGCTCGAGGTATTCGCCCGCCACCATGTCCAGGATCACATCGGCCCCGTGTCCATCGGTCTCGCGATTCACTACTTCGACGAAATCCTCGGTCTTGTAATTAATGGCGCGATCGGCGCCGAGTTTCACACAAGCCGCGCATTTTTCGGCGCTACCCGCGGTGGCGAACACTTTGTGGCCAAACGCCTTGGCCATTTGAATCGCGGTGACGCCAATGCCCGATGAGCCGCCTTGAACCAGCAGTATTTCATTGGCGGCAAGGCGTCCACGATCAAATACGTTTACCCATACAGTGAAAAATGTCTCTGGAAGCGAGGCCGCTTCGATAAGGGTGAGCCCTTTGGGAATCGCCAGGCACTGCGGCGCCGGCGCCACGCAGTATTCGGCATAGCCGCCTCCGGCCACCAGCGCGCACAAATCGTCACCTATTTTCCATTGCCCCACGCCGGCGCCCAGGGCAACCACGCTGCCGGCGATTTCAAGACCGGGAATATCGGTAACCCCGGGTGGAGGGGGATAGACGCCGCGACGCTGCGCGACGTCCGGTCGATTGACCCCCGCTGCGGCGACCTTAACCAAAACCTCGCCTGGCCCCGGTGATGGCGTGGGGCGCATCGCCGGTACCAAAACTTCCGGGCCGCCCGGCTTTTGAATCTCGGCTACCCGCATGCTATTGGGAATCATCGCTCGTTTCGCTTCGCCACCATGGGAAAGGCGCGAATTGTAGCCCAAGCTTTGCGGCCCAATCGCATTCGCCGCGAGCGGCGTTGGCGTGCCAGCGTTGCCTTGTCAAAGAAATGGGCGGCCAACAGCGTTTCATTGCCAGAAAAATGGCGACCGGCAGCGTTTCATTGCCAGAAATTTAGTGTCATTGGCAAACCAGGAAAATTAGGATAACAATGCGCCACGGGCTTGAATTTGCTTGATTGGAGAATTGCTCGAATCGCGGATTTGCTGAGATTGCATTGGCGCGAATAGATCCCCGCGTCGGATGCGAGTGGCCTGAACCATTCAAAGGGAGGTGGTCATGCGGATGCCTTGGGTAGTGTTGTTATCGACGCTTGCGCTTTTCGCACCGCCTGTCGTTGCGCAGAAACCTATTGAGCAGGACACCAAGGCGGTGCCTTCCACGCCGCGCGGTGAGGGCGATACGCAAGCGACGCTTTCCGCCATCGTGCATATCCGTATGAAGGCTATTGAGGGCGCGCGTTCATCGGCCACCTTGGGGCCGCAACGCGAAGGCACAGGCATCGTGATCGACGACAAAGGCCATATTGTCACCATAGGCTATGTGGTGACCGAAGCCGATTCGATCGAAATCACCACTCACGACAGTGCCACGGTGGCGGCAAAACTAGTGGGGTACGACCACGCCACGGGTTTGGGCCTGTTGAAGACCTTGACGCCGATGGCCGGCGTTACCCCTTTGGAGATGGGTAGTGCCGACGCCTTGGCGGTTAAGGAACCCGTCATGGTGTTGCCGCACGGCGGCCGCTCTGCGGCGAGCCTCGGCTATGTGATGTCCAAACGTAAATTCACCGCCAGCTGGGAGTACCTTCTCGAGAGCGCCTTGTTCGTTTCGCCGCCAACTATGCAATGGGCTGGGGCTGCCTTGGTTAATCGCGAGGGAAAGCTGGTAGGTATTGGTTCG
Source organism: Burkholderiales bacterium (assembly GCA_046153355.1). Lineage (GTDB taxonomy): Bacteria > Pseudomonadota > Gammaproteobacteria > Burkholderiales > SG8-39 > 2-02-FULL-62-17. The sequence goes on along the minus strand of JBJXEY010000504.1, from coordinate 7,839 downwards.
TTGTTATTGCGCGCAGTGGATGCGACGCAGCAGGTACCAGGGAACATGTTCGTGCCGGTGGATGAGCTCAAGCCCATCTTGAAGGATTTGATTGCGAATGGCAGGCGCGCCGAACCCGCGCGACCGTGGCTGGGCTTGGGTACTGAGGAACTGCAGGGGCACCTATTTGTCACCAACGTCACCCGTGGTGGACCGGCGGAAAAGGCCGGTATTCGTCGTGGCGACATTCTGGTGGGAGTAGGGCGCGATTCGGTGCGCAATCACGAAGAGTTTTATCGCCGCATCTGGTCAATGGGGGCGGCGGGTGCTGAGATTCCACTGCGTTTATTGCAGGGTGCGGAACTCAAGGACTTCAAAGTCCAGTCCATCGATCGCAACCAGCATTTTCAAAGCAAACCAGCCTTTTGATCCACCGACACGTGTTTTTGCTCAAGGGGCACAAATTGCAGGTGATTGAGGCCAGCACCGCAAGGCGCCAAGCTCTACGTCACGTCGGTGAAATTGCGTTGGCGAGCGCAGCGGTAGCAGGCGGCATGCCACTTATGGCCTTGGCACAAGCCTACCTTCCCACACCGCGCCAAACCGAAGGCCCGTTTTACCCAGTCAAATTGCCGGCAGACCACGATAGCGATCTCGTCAATGTCAAAGGCGCTAACGGAATGGCGAAGGGGGAAGTGACCCATCTCTCCGGACGCATCCTGGATGCGCAAGGAAGGCCGCTACAAGGCGTTCGGGTTGAAATCTGGCAGGCAGATGCCAATGGCCGCTACCACCATCCTGGTGATCGTTCTGGCGCCGATGCGGACCCCAATTTTCAAGGATTTGGGCATTTTGTAACCGGCGCCGATGGCAGCTATGCGTTTCGTACCATTAAGCCAGTGCCCTATCCAGGGCGGGCGCCGCATATTCATTTCAAGCTTCGCGGTGCGAATTTTCCCGAATTCGTTACGCAACTCTACGTTGCGGGCCATCCTGGCAACGACCGCGATGGACTATTGACGAGCATCCCACAGGGGCCGCGACGCTCCAGTCTCCTAGCCAATTTTCTGCCGATCAAGGCCCCGAGTGGTGTCACCGAATTCAGCGCCCGATTCGAGATTGTCCTGGGCGTGACGCCGAAACAGGCGTAGTAAGAAGCGGTGCCGAGATTGTTGTGCGGGAAGCGCCTAATCATGGTTTTGCTTTAAATAGTGCAGCGGACCGCCGCGAAACGGCGCGAACCCGGTGCCGAAAATAAGCCCCGCGTCGGCCAGATCGGCATCGGCAACGATCCCTTCGGCCACCGCCTTCTGCGCTTCCTCTAGGTAAGGACGAATCAGGCGCTCGATGAGGACCTCATCCACCGCACCAGCTTGACCTTTTTGCGCTTTGCCGTCTTTCCAAACGTAAAAGCCGCTGCCGGTTTTCTTACCCAGATTCTTCGCCTTGACCAACTCGTCAAGACGTTTAGGCGGGGAACCCTCGCCAGTGAGTTCTTTGCCGACGGCCATACAGATGTCCAGGCCAACCACGTCGGCCAATTCGATCGGCCCCATCGGCATGCCGAATTTTTCCATCGCCGCGTCCATAGTCTCGGGTGCCACGCCATCGTCGACCATCCTTAGGGCCTGTTGCAGATAGGGCCCGAGCACGCGATTGACGAGGAACCCGGGGGAATCCTTGACGGGTAAAGGTAATTTATCAATGGCGCGCACAAAGGCCGCGGCATGTTTTGCAATTTCTGGATCGGTGCCGCTGCCCGAGACGATCTCCACCAATTGCAGTTGTGGCACAGGGTTGAAAAAGTGAATCCCGACTAACCGAGATGGGTTGGCGAAGTTCGCGCTGATGTCGGCAAGCTTGAGACTAGAGGTGTTGCTGGCAAGAATCGCGTTGGGTTTAACAATTTTTTCAAGTTTGGCAAACAACTCGCGCTTGGCCTGCAAGTTCTCGAAAATCGCCTCGATCACCACGTCGGCCTGGCGCGCGCCTTCTCCCGTGGTGTCGGGGATTAGGCGATCGGTGGCGTCGCGGATGCGGTCTTTATCTCTCAGGCGGCGTTTAAATAGCTCCTGAGCCCGGCCCATGGCCGGGGCGAGCCGCTCGGCGTTTTGATCCTGCAAGGTGACGGTCATGCCGCGCATCGCACACACCGCCGCGATGTCGCCGCCCATCACCCCCGCGCCGATCACATGCACATGGCGTGCGGTAAAGGTGGCTTCCTTGCCCAGGCTTTTCATGCGTTCTTGCAGGAAAAATATGCGAATCAAATTTCTCGCAGTGGGCAATTCCAGCAACACGCCTATCGAAGCAGGATCGCCTTCGGGAATGCGAAACGGGTCGCCGTCGTACTTCGACCATGCCTCCAGAATCGCGTAGGGCGCGGGGTAATGTTCGCGTTTAGCGCGCTTTGCCACCTGTTTTCTTGCCATCGATGCGATCAAGGGGCGCACAAAACTCAGCGTCATCAGGTTGGCTAAAAAAGGCAGCGTTCGTCGTGGCGGCGGATTGAGCGCGGTGATTCGCGCCGCATTTTCGGCCACGCGCACCGGCACCGATACGTCCACGAGACCCATGCGCCGTGCGCGGCGCGCATCCACGGCACGTCCGGTGAGCATCATGTCCAGGGCTTCGGGCGGCGAAACGATCCTAGGCAAACGCATCACCCCGCCCATCAATGGCCAGATACCGAGCATGACTTCAGGCAAGGCCATGCGGGTGCGCGGATCGTCGACCGCCACTCTGTAACGGCAGGCGAGCGCCAATTCCAGCCCGCCGCCCATGCAGAAACCTTCGATCAGCGCGACCGTCGGAAAGGGCAGGCGCTCCAGCTTGTTAAACGGGTCCCAGCCGCGCTTGACCATACGCAGTGCATCCGCGCCGCTTTTGATTTGCAGAAATTCCTCGATATCCGCGCCGGCTATGAATCCTGCGGCCTTGCCGGATCGAATCACCATGCCCTTGGGGGCAATCGATGCCGCTTCATCCAATACCCTGTCGAATTCCTCCAGCACTTCGCCCGACAAGGTGTTGGTGCTGCTACCGGCCTTATCCAGAGTCACCCAAAGCAGGCGATCAGTGTCGCTATCCAGTTTCCAGTGTTTGTAAGCGGACATGTTTTTCCCCTGGCTTAAACGGTTTCGATGAGCATCGCGCCACCCAGGCCGCCGCCGATACAAATGCTTGCCATGCCGCGTTTTTTGTTTTGCCGCCTCAATACATGCAGCACATGCAACACGATGCGCGTACCTGAGGCGCCTACCGGATGCCCCAGCGCAATGGCGCCGCCATCGACATTGAGTTTCGCTTCATCCAACTCACCCATCGCGCCCTCTAGGCCAAGTTCGGTCCGGCAGTAATCCTCGTTCTTCCAGGCCTCGATACAACCCAGCACCTGCGCCGCGAACGCCTCGTTGATTTCCCAGGCATCCAAATCATTCAACGACAAGCCCTGACGCTTGAGAATGGGTGTGGCCGCATGCACCGGCCCCAAGCCCATTTGCGCGGGGTCTAGACCCGCCCATTGCGAATCGACGATCCGCCCGAGCGGCTTCAAGCCGTGGCGCTTCACCCCTTCTTCGGTGGCGAGCAATACCCATGCGCCGCCATCGGTAATTTGCGACGAATTGCCCGCGGTGACGTTGCCGTATTGACGGTCGAAAAATGGGCGAAGCTTTGCCAAATTTTCCGCGGTGGAATCTTTCCTAACACCGTCATCGTCCTTGTACAGCGTGCCTTTGGCATCGAACAACGGTTCAATTTCCGGTGCCAATCCGTCGTGTGTATCGTTATAGACACCGCTCTCCTGCGCGCCAATCACTCGTGCATGGCTGCGCGCGGAAAATGCATCCATTTGTTTGCGATTAATACCAAAGCGATGCGCGAGGTTCTCCGCGGTCTGTCCCATCAACAGGCCGCAGATCGGGTCGGTCAGCCCACGCATCAACGCGATAACCGGCGTAAGCAATTGCGAGGGCTTTAATTTCAGGAACAGCGCTGCCTTTTGGCCCGCTGACTTTGCCGCGGCGAATTGTGAAAACCACATCACCATTTGATCGGAATACAGAAGCGGCGCACGCGACAAGGCGTCCACGCCGCCGGCTAAGATGAGATGGCCGCGCCCGGTGAGCATATTGGCCATGGCCGAATCGATCGACTGCATGCCCGAGGCGCAATTGCGCATCACTGTCCAGCCCGGTACCTTAAGGCCGCAGCCCATACGCAGCGCGGCGACGCGGCCGATATTCACCTCGTCCACCGAGGGCGAAGCGCAACCGAGGATCACCTCATCCAGGTCGGATGGCGCAAAAGGCTGGCGAGCGAGCAGTGCTTTCCCGGCGGCGGTGGCGAGGTCGCTGGCCGAAAACGGGCCGGGACGGTTGCGCGATTTCAGAAACGGCGTGCGTGCGCCGTCGACAATGAAAATATCCGTGTTCATGGTTTTGCTCCGCGATAATCGAATGGAGGGATCATGCCGGCGGCGAATGCCGTGTAAATTGCAATTTGGATGCTACGCCGCCGCGCGTTGCTCGGCTTGCGCCGCCACCTCGGCGCGGCCGAAATCCTGCGGGAAATGATCCACCGCGATCACCTGATCGCGAAGCGCCGAGAATCGCGCGAGCAACGCATGTTCCGAGGCATTGATGATGTTGGCCGCCAGCGCCGCGTCAGCTAGGCCTTCGGGTTTGACCGTAGACAAGGCGCCGTTCTTGGTTGCGGAGCGAATTTTTGCTTCCACGGCTTCGGCTTCAAGCGCCAGGTTCAGAGCAGCCTCCAGCGCACCTACTACCTCGGCGTCGGATTTGGGCAAGAACATGCCGGCGGTCAAGCGATCGCGTGTCGCGGAAGGGGAGATCAAGAGGCGTGCCACCGCGTGCCCCAAATCATCCGAGGGCGCGCAAAACCACTGCCCAAGTGGAAAGATCGTCAACCGCAGTCCCGCGCTAATCAATGCGTTCGGGAAATTATCCAAAACGCCATCGAAAGCTGCCTGAATTTTCGCCAAGGTATCTTCCATGGCCCATTGCACAAGCGGCAGATCGTCGCTTCTACGGCCTTCGTCTTCGTAGCGTTTCAGGGTGCAGGAGCCAAGATACAAAAGGGAAAGGATGTCCCCTAGCCTGGCCGATAGTTTTTCGCGGCGCTTCAGGTTCCCTCCCAGCACCAACATCGACACGTCAGACAAAAATGCGAAGGCGGAAGAAAAACGCGTCAGGTGTTGATAGTAGCGACGTGTTTCGGGGGCGCATTTTTCCGGCGTGGACGCGAATCGCGAGCCGCTGATGGCCAAAACAAAGGCGCGCGCCTTATTGGCCACGGCGAAGCGCACATGCCCCCACAGTGCGGCGTCGAACAACGACGAAGCCTTTGCCGGGTTTGTCTCTCGCGTGGCGTTCATTTCCGCGAGCACATAGGGGTGGGCACGGATCGCGCCTTGGCCAAAAATAATCAACGAGCGCGTCAGGATATTGGCGCCCTCGACGGTGATGGCGATGGGCAATTGCTGATACGCGCGGCCCATGAAATTCGACGGTCCCAGGCAAATCCCCTTGCCACCGAGAATATCCATGGCATCGTTGACCACGGAGCGGCCGCGTTCGGTCAAGTGATACTTCGCCACCGCCGAAATCACCGAGGGTTTTTCGCCTTGATCGACGGCGCCCGCGGTCATGCTGCGGGTTGCGTCCATGAGGTACAGATTGCCGCCGATGCGCGCCAGCGCTTCTTCCACGCCCTCGAACTTGCCGATGGCGGTTTTGAATTGGCTGCGCACGCGCGCATACGCACCGGTTGAGCGAGCGGCAAGCTTGGCGTAACCCACCGCGGAGGAGGGAAGCGATATTGAACGACCCGCGGCCAGACACTCCATCAGCATGCGCCAGCCCTGCCCCGCCATCGCCTGGCCGCCAATGATCCAAGATAGCGGCATGAACACATCCTTGCCCCAATTGGGACCGTTCTGGAACACGGCGTTTAACGGCATGTGGCGCCGGCCGATATTGACCCCAGGCGTGTCGGTGGGCACCAGCAGGCAGGTGATGCCGAGGTCCTCCTCGCCGCCAAGCAAACGATCAGGGTCGTGCAGGCGTACCGCGAGCCCTAGCAACGTGGAGATCGGACCAAGGGTGATATAGCGCTTCTCCCAGGTGACGCGCATGCCCAACACCTCGTTGCCCTGCCACTGCGCTTTGCATACGATGCCCACGTCGGGTATGGCCGCCGCGTCTGAACCGGCGTGCGGGTTGGTGAGCCCAAAGCAAGGAATTTCCAATCCCTTGGCCAGACGCGGCAGATAGTGTTGGCGTTGCAGATCGGTGCCGTAATGCAGCAGCAATTCCGCCGGACCCAGCGAATTGGGCACCATCACTGAGACCGCCGCCGCGCTACAGCGTGTGGAGAGTTTTTGGATAACCTGGGAATGCATCAAGGCGGAAAAACCCTTGCCGCCATAGTTCTTCGGAATAATCATGCCAAGGAAGCCCTTGTCCTTGATGTACTGCCACACCTGCGGCGAGAGGTCCTGGTAGACCTCGGTGGTTTCCCAGTCGTTTGCCATGGCGCAAAGCTCTTCGCATTCGTTATTTAAGAATGCCTGTTCCTCCGCCGAGAGCGAAGGCTTGGGAAAGTCGAGCAAACGGTTCCAGTTCGGTGCGCCCGAGAACAATTCGCCATCCCACCATACGGTGCCTGCGTCAATTGCTTCCTGTTCGGTCTGCGACATCGCCGGCAGAATGCTTCGATATATCTTGAGTAGCGGGTCGCTGATTATTTTTCGCCGCAACGCGGGAAAGTTAAGCACGCTGGCTATGAGCACATACAGACCCAAGAGCGAGGTGGCTATGCCATCGGGCAACGACTCCATCGTTAGCCATGCGACCAGAAAACCGCCTGTGGCGATGGCCCACACGGGCCCGGTTGCGCGTACGTAAGCCAAGGCCAGCACGGCGACGACTGCGCCAAGAATCAACCAGATCATCTTGTTCTCCCCATTGCCGTAGTAGTCAACACACTTGCCAAGGGTTATGGAATTCGCTTGTCACTTGGTACGCGAAGTCGAGCCAGTGTAGATTTCTGCTCCACGTTTGACTATAGAAATAATGGGGGTTTTAGGCCTCTGCGGGGGAATTCGACACTGCATCCGCTAAAATCGGCGCATGGCCCATCATCATCCTTCAGTCGCGGTTCCCGCGCCGGTAACGCTTACCGATTCGCCCCGCCGCCAGAACGAATGGCGTGTGGTGCCTCTGCTGCTGCCTTATTTGTGGGAGTACCGCTTTCGCGTCGCCATAGCGCTCACCTTCCTGGTGGTGGCCAAACTTGCCAACGTAGGCGTGCCGCTTGTTCTGAAAGATGTGGTCGATGCCCTCGACCCCAAGACGGCGATGCTCGCTTTGCCGATCACGCTGCTCGCCGCCTATGGGTTGCTGCGCTTTTCAACCACGTTATTCGCCGAACTACGCGACATAATTTTTGTGCGTGTCACGCAGCGCGCCATTCGCCGCGTAGCGCTCACGGTATTCCGCCATCTACACGCCTTGTCGCTGCGTTTTCACCTGGAGCGCCAGACCGGCGGGGTATCGCGCGATATCGAACGCGGCACGCGCGGCATCTCGACATTGATGTCCTATATGTTGTTTTCCATCCTGCCAGTGATCCTGGAATTTATGCTGGTGGCGGCGGTGCTGATTACGCGTTTTGATTGGCGCTTTCCAGTAGTGACCTTTACCGCCGTGGGCCTATATATCGGCTTCACCATCTGGATCACCGAGTGGCGCACGGAGATCCGCCGCCGCGCCAACGAACTCGATTCCAAGGCCAACACGCGCGCCATTGACAGCCTGCTCAATTACGAGACGGTGA